>CABMGC010000044.1 GCA_902385515.1 uncultured archaeon | reverse complement strand
CGTCGTTGCTTACGATAAGCAGGTTGCCCTTGCCGAACAGCTCTATTATGAGCCTGGGCTCGTCGTGGCCCTCGAATGCGATTATTATTATGCGGTCGAGCGCGTGCTGCTTTACCGACTTGATCTTCTTGTGGTCCAGCATCTTCCTGAACCTGAGGGCGAACTCGGTCGGCGCGACCGCCTGCTCCTTGAAGAAGGTCTCGTTTACCGTCTTGATGAGCCTGATGAATACGTCGGTCTCCTTGCCCTCCTTTGACACCGCGAGCAGGAACGATCCCCCTCCGAAATCGTAGAAGTTCTTGAAGTGCGCCCCAGTCATCTTTCCGTCAAGCTCGTTGACAACAGTCCTCACTTCTATGGCCGCCATGTCGCGCATTTGATCAGTATGACATATTGGCGTCCCACATTTTAATACCTCTGCGTGAGCGGCCGCCAATCCAGATTCGGATGCCGTTTTGGCTGCCTGTCACTTAAGTTTCTTTGCGCCTTCCTCTTTTATCGCTTCGGCGAACAGCTTGACCTTGCTCTTGGCTTGCTTGTCCTGCTCGATCGCGGTTCCGATCTGCACGCAGTCCGCACCCGCTTTGACGACGCTCTTGACCTCGTCGACGGTCCTTATGCCTCCGCCGACTATGTATGGCACGGATATCGTGCTCTTGACCATCCTTATCATCTCGAGCGGTATGTGGCCGTAGCCCTGCAGCTGTGGGTTCGCCCCTGCGTCGGTGACTATCAGCCTGTGGCCGAGGTACTCTCCTGCGAGCGCAAGGGACGCGGCTATCTTGGGCTTCTCCCTAGGGACGAGGTTCGCGTCTCCGACCCAGCCCACCGTTCCTCCTGGCGCGACGACTATGTAGCCGGTCGGCAGCGCCTCTATGCCCATGCCCTTGACTATCGGCGCCGAAAGAGTGTGGGCCTGTATAAGCCAGTAAGGGTTCCTTGCGTTAAGCAGGGACATGAAGTAGACCGCGTCGGCATGCCTTGTAAGCGTGGCTATGTTGCCCGGGAACAGCACCACCGGCACATTGTGCACCTTGTCCTTTATGCCCTTCGTCACGTAGTCCAGCAGGTCTCCCTGCGCTCCGGTGCTGCCTCCAATTAGCACGACGTCCGCCCCGTTCTCCGCGGACTCCACGCCGACCTTTATCGCCTCGTCTGGTGTCGCGTAGTCGACGGGATCGAGGTCCATGAAGAACAGCGCTCCCTTCTCCTCAAGTCTCTCGTGAATGTACCTTTCGGTTTTTCCAATTTTAACGTTCATTTCAACAAACCCGCTTTTCTCTCCTTGCACTTCTCCAGGAACATCATCGCCAGCTCCTTGACTCCCTTCTCCACGGTGACTTTTGGAGCGAATCCTATGCCTGCCTTTATGGCGCTGATGTCTATCATCCGGTTCGACGTGAGGAACCTCAGCTCGTCGCTCTCGAGATTTCTCTGCCTCGCGAGCATCCTGACCAGCAGCTCGTTCACGTACCTTGTGGGCTTCGGCGCGTCAAGCGATTTTGCGGCAAGCTGCATCAGGAACTCCTGGGTGTACGTGACCCCGTCGCTGAGATTGTATACCTTGTCAAGCGAGGCCTTGTTGTTCTCGGCAAGGACCATCGCCTCGACCACGTCGTCGCTGCTGACCAACGCAAGGTGGTTTTGGCCGCTGCCTATCACGATCATGCTGTTTGCGCGCAGTGCCTTGAAAACCTTGAAGAAGGACTTCCTGAACGCGGGCCCGTATATCGTCGAGATCCTGAGTATGGTGTACGGGACGCCGCTCGATATGACCTCCCGCTCGGCGAGCATCTTGCTGTATCCGTACTTGTCCGTCGGGGTGAGCTTGGACGACTCCTTGATCATGTCCTTCCTTTTCCTTCCGTAGACGTCTATCGTGCTCGTGAATATGATGTGCCTTACCTTGCTGCGCTTGCATGCCGCGAGCAGGTTCTTCGTTCCTTCAAGGTTGACGTGCATGAGTTCGTCCGTCCTGACCCTGGCCTCCCTGACTATGGCTGCGAGGTGGAAGACCGTGTCTGCGCCGTCGCAGGCCTCGACAAGCACCCGCTCGTCGTTGAGGTTGCCGACGAACGGTATTATGCCAACGGGCATGTGGACCAGAGTCTCCTTGGTGTGGATGAGGCAGCGGACCTCGTCTCCTTCGGCAAGCAGGGCCTTGACCAGTTCGGTGCCCAGGCCGCCGCTCGCGCCGGTGACGAAAACGACTCTCTTGCTCTTATTGTCCTCCTTTTTTGCCTGCATCTCTACACCTTGTCCGAGCCCTTCTTCTTGAGCAGCGTCGAAGCCAGGAACCTCGCGTAGTTCTCAGGCACCTTGTCGATCGCGTACTGCGTCCAGTCCTTGCCGAACGGCACGTACACACTGGTGCGCGCCCCCTTCTTGGCCAAGTCCCCTATGGCCTTCTTGCTGTAGCCCAGCAGGAACTCGAAACTCACAGACTTTTTGTCCTTGCCCTTCGTGAACTCCTTGACTATGCTTTCGGGAGCGGACTGGAGCACGACGTTCTTCGAGTCCTTCAGTATCTCCCTGACTCCCACCGATACTGGTGCGCCCTCCTTTTTAGGGGCCTTTCCTGTGAACATCACCTTCAACGACTTTATGCCCGCGTTCTTGCCCAGGTATGCCGCGGCCTCGTTGACGTCGACCGCGTAGCCCATGCCCCTGGCCTCCTTAAGGAACCTCGGCATCCTCCTGCCAGGTCCCGAGACCTCGAACCACACGAAGACCCCGTACTTGTTCGCCGTGCCGAGTATCTCGCGCGCGTTCCTGGAGGCCACCTCCTCGGATACGCCTATGCCTATCTGGCTGAGCGGCACGTGCACGCTGGCCCGAAGCCCCATCCGGCCTATCCTGCGTATAAGCTCGAGGTACGTGGTCGTGGCGTACTTGGCCTTTGAGCTGTCCTTCGCGACGTCGCTTAGGAACGATATGGAGACCGGCAGGCTCTTGCCGTTCAGCTCCTTGGCCTTCTCTATGGCCGAACTCATGGTCGTGCCGGCTATGTGCTTTCTTATGATCCTGTAGAGAATCCTGCCGACTATGGGGTGCTCTTCCAAATGCATCACTTAACGCTTCCGTCAGAAGTAACCTCTCAAGTTATATATAATATATGACGAATAGTTTTTTGAATGATTGCATGCTTACCATTTCAGGCCACGGGGGCACCGGCGGGGCCATAAAGCGCAGTCCTGACGACTTCGTTGTAAAAGAGATAACCTCCAAGGGGCACGTTCTCGAGCCCGGCAAGGTCTACGACGCTAGGTCATTGGACGAGGAGGAGGTACCCGCCGGAAAGCAGATTACGTTCGTCCTGGAGAAGCGGGACTGGAATACCTCCAACGCTGTGCTCGCCATAGCCAAGCGCATGGGAAGGGGCAGGAAGTCGATGGGCTACGCTGGCACGAAGGACAAGTTCGCCCTCTCCGTGCAGCTGGCCAGCGTGTTCCATCCAGAGCCCTTCGACATGTCTTCCATAAGGATGAAGGACATCTCGATAAACGGATCCTGGCGCAGCGACGGCGTAAGGCTCGGCACCAACCTCGGCAACGCCTTCGACGTGGTCATAAGGTCCGCCACGAGCCCTAACGCCGCGGACGCCATAGCGGAGGAGCTCGGGGGCACGATGCCGAACTACTTCGGCTCCCAGCGCTTCGGCGAGCGGCAAAACAACGCAAAGATCGGCACGATGATCATGCGAAACGAGCTTGAGGAGGCGGCCTTGGAGTTCCTAACTGGCACAACCAACGAGCGCAACGAGGACATAGTCGCAGCGAGGAGGAGGCTCCGCGACGAGGGCGACTACAAGGAAGCCCTGTCCTATTTTCCTAAGTTCCTAAAGGGCGAGCGCAGCGTCATCGCGTATCTGGCCGAGAACAAGGGCAGGTACGCCAACGCTTTCAGGATGCTTCCGCGCGGCCTCCTTCTTATGCTGATTCACGCGGTCCAGGACCAGGTCTTCAACGACGAGCTCGACCAGAGGATAAGGGAGCGCAACTTCAAGTCGCCCGCGTACGCGCAAAGGGACTTCTACGGCTTCCCTGACGTCGACCATCCTGGGAAGTCGGGCGATTTCCCGCTCTCGTGCATGGTCGGCTACGAGACGAAGGAAGAGGACATAAGCGACTACACCAGGGACCTAATGGAAAGGGCAGGCATACGAAAAGAGGACTTCAAGCTGAAATCGATCCCCGAGCTCAGCACCAGGGGATCGTACAGGGCTCTTCTCGCCCCCGTGAAGAACCTGTCGCACAGCGTCGAAGAAAACGGAACGGACGTGCGCCTAAGATTCGAGCTGCCTGGAGGCTCGTACGCAACAGTGCTGCTCAACGAGTTCGTAAAATCCTAAAGCCCCCGATCACGGCTCAAGGAAGCCGAAGCCCTGCGGCGACCTTACGAAAAGGTCGTAGATGCAGTCCCTTCCGAGTTTTAGGCCAAGGGTCGGAGCGTGCGCGGAGGCGCTGACCTTCTCAAGTGCGGGAAGCGCGGCGAATCTTGCATTCTTTACGGCGGTTCCGTCGACCAGCTCGAAATAAGGCGCCCCTCCCATCCTTCCGACCGGCTCGTACAGGCTCTTGAACTTCCATTCGACGATGTTGTCCGTTACAAGGACGTCTCGCGAAGGGTTTATCATGACGTGACCGAAGTCCGAAGGCACGAATACCTTCTGGCCGGCCTTCGCCTCAATCAGCACCGCCTCCGCGATCCTGTCGTCCAGGTCCTTTCCGCCGATCCTCTTGCGCCTATATATCATGAAGTGCGCGGTGCCGCTTAGAACCTCGTACAGCTCGGTAAAGCTGACTCCCTTTGGCGCGAGCTCGTGATAGTGGCCCACGGTCTTCACGAGTTCGTCGCCCAGAGTTGCGGGAGGTATGACTGTTATGTCGTATCTGCGGCGGGCGTTCCTGAACGTCTCGGCATCCCGTTCCCTGCGAACGTCCCTGTGCATGTAGTAGAGAACCTGCGTCATGTCCCCGCTTTCGGCAAGCCTCCTGTCGTGAAGCACCTCCTTCATGTCGCCGAGCTTCCGGACTGAGCTCTCCAATGCGCGTCCTTCGGAATAGAGCCTGCTTTCTTCGGTGTCCCATTCGATAGGCAATGACCCGTTTTTTATTTTCATAATAATCGTCACCTAACATTTCAGTTTAGCAGTTTGACAAATTCTTCCACTTCCAGTCCAGCTTCCCTGATGATTGCTCTTAAAGTGCCCCTTGGCACTTCTTTATGGTGGGGTACCACTGCCCTTCTATAAGGCGGATTTCTATTTCGCAATATGATGTGGCTGCCTGTCTGGTGGTCTATTTCATAGCCTGACTTAGAAAGAGCTTTGACTATATCTTGCCATGAAAGCAAGGGAATTTTAGGCACGTATCTCAACTATCTCTTCGTAGATAGAAGGGGGTATTGGTTCGTTATGTTTCTTTAGGCTGGTCAAGTAACCCGCCATGGCATCCTTTATATTCCTGAGTGCTTCTTTTCTGGTTCTACCGTCAGAAACGCAACCAGGCAAAGCTGGCACTGAAACTATATAGACTCCATCCTCATCCTTCTCAAGTAGCACCCTGTACTGCATGCGTGTATTACGCAGAGCAAGTATAAATAACATTACTACTGCGTTGGATAAAATGTATCTTTTTGAGGGTTAGCACGCAGCAACGACGCAATAACTTACGGTAGGCGCCGGGATTGGGATTCGAACCCAAACTGCCCGTAAGGGCAACCAGATCTCGAGTTTCGCCAAATGGTTCTGGCGCGTTACCTGGTTCCGCCATCCCGGCATCCTATACCAACTCTTATAAAATTTAATTAATATTAATATCTACCTAACATCCACTGTACAGCATCGGTTGTTTTTGATTCATGCCTGCAACTTTGTGGTTTAATGAATTCGGTGAGAAACGGGGTCCTGGTAAGGATCCTGATAATGACGCTTTTTGTTGCCCTCTCAGCCGTAGGCCTCGCTTTTTCGGTCTATCTTTTCACGGTATCGGTCGACATCTATACCGCCGCCATAGCGATCTCTTTCGCGACGCTGTCCATAATATCTGGCTTCTTCAACGTCGTGTCGTCATACTTCTACTACAGGTCGTACTTCTACGACGCCTATCTCGCGAAAATAAACGAGAAGCTAAGGCCCCTGGGCAAGCTTCCGACGGTCGCGGTCGTTATTCCCACGTACAACGAGGAACCTGCGATGGTCGCAAAAAACCTCGCGAGCCTGAAGAAATTGGACTATGACGCGAGGAAATTGAAGTACTATGTGCTGGACGATTCTACAAAGCCAAAGATATGCGCGGCGATCGAAAGGCTCTGCGAAGACGCAGGAGCCATTTACATACACCGGGACGAGCGAAAAGGATTCAAGGCGGGTGCGCTCAACAACATGCTCAGGCAGTCGAACGAGGAGTTCCTCGCGCTCTTCGACGCGGACGAGTACCTAACTGACAGCACGTTCCTCAGGGACCTTTTGCCTTATTTCGGCGACAGGAAGGTGGCCTTCGTGCAGAGCGAGAAAAAGTACGCGAAGGGAACTTTCTTCTCTGACTGCGTTGACCTGTTCGATGCCCTGTTTTTCAAGTTCATACAGCCCTCCCGCGCGCTAAGCGGCACTGCGATATTCGCAGGCTCGTGCGGCATAATTCGGCGCTCGGCAGTTGACAAGATAGGCGGATTCCCCGAGTACATAATCGAGGACACCTTCTTCAGCTTCGAGTCCGACCTGCACAGCTTCACTAGCATATACGTGCCCAAGGTCTACGCGCTCGGCAAGCCCCTGTTCACTTTCACAGAGCTCATGAGGCAGCAGTGGCGCTACAACTACGGAGACACGCAGTTCCTGATGCATTTCTTTAACGCGAGCAGGCACGGCACAAGGCGCAAGCTGTCGCCTCTCTCAAAGGTGGACTACCTCACGCACGGGTTCGGGCTCAACTACATCTCCGTGGTGCTGATACTGTTCACTGTGGTGTCCGTGTTCATCGTCTTCTTCTCGGCGCCGTTTGCCATTTCTTCGCTGCAAAGCATGCTGGACCTCAACTATCCGATGTTCAGCATAGAGGTGCTTGGCATGATGGCATTCACGCTTTCGCTGTGCATCCCGATAATGCTGACGAAGATATACTTCAATTCGGTATCCAAGGGGGTCATGATCTTCGCGCTGAACTTTGCCCTGGCTTTCGTGCGCCTCAGGGCAGCCATGGCCGCGCTGCTAGACGCAAATCCTGCAGTGAGCTGGATCAAGGGCGACGGCGCAAAGCTCAGGGCGAAGCTGGCGTCGTCGCTGAGGAATTCCGCGATGGAGGTTGCGTTCTCCACGCTGCTTTTCGCGGCCAGCGCGGTCGCGGCGTTCGCGTACAACATATCCGGCGCGGTATGGCTGATGTGGTACGCGGTGCTTTACAGCTCGACGTTCTTCTTCTTTTTCAAGTACGGCTGAGGCTGAGACCATGATATTCCTAAAAAAATACCCGACGCAGAACGGACTTGTCATAGCGCTGTGCGATGAGGAGCTCATCGGCAAGGTGCTGCGCGGCGGCAGGACGGTCATAGACCTGGCAAGGTACGCCTCATTCTACAAGGGAGATCTCATGAGCGAGGAGCAGGCAGCCAGCGCAATAGGGGAGGGCGACGTGTACTCGCTTAACGTGGTGGGCGAGCGGTCCGTAAGGGTCGTCATCGACCTGGGCATAGCGACGGAAGAGAGCGTCCTGCGCGTGGGCGGCGTGCCTTTCGTGCAGATATACAAGCTCGTCTGAATCTCAGGCGGGGTTCTTCAGCCTAAGTATCGCTGCGGCGATGTCCCCCTTGGATTCCTCGAGCGCCCTCCTTGCCGTATCCGCGTCGGTTTCCCCAGTCTGGTCCTGGACGAACTTGACGTCGTCATCGCTTATTTCTGCGCTTGTCTTGTCGACCTCGCTAACCTTTCCAGTTATCTGGAACGTCTGCATCCCCTGGCCTTCGATAAGGGTGACCTCCGGTTCCTCTATGATGATGTCCTTTCCATCGCACTCTATGACGACCCTCTTGCTGTCTATGCCCTTGCTCTTTATCCCGAGTCTGTCAAGCATCCCTTTCATCTGCCTAGGGTCCATGTTGGGAAACATAAATTGCACCGCTTAATGATTGGCGGGAAAAGGATAAATATGGTTTGGCGGGTTTCAGAAATAATTGATCTTTATCTGGCTGGTCCTGCACACCGCCCTCCTAAGGTCCACAACCGCGTACGCCTTCGTGCTGTCTCCGTAATCCATGGAGTTAAGAGTCAGGCACGTGCTGTCCAGTTCGTGCGCGACCTTGCGCTGGTGGCCCCTGACAAGCACGCTGGAGTCCACCGCGCCAAGGAACTCCTTCAGGGCGTCGCCCCCGAAGTGGAATCCCGCGCCCCTGTGGCTCGGGCCGTATCTTTTGACCTGGGCGTCCGGGTCGTTCCAGATCAGCTGTTCCCTTGTGCTCTGCGTTGGATTTATCACGTCAGACAGTGTTTTCACGGTGCTGGCCGCGCCGCCGTGTACGGCGAAGATGCCGTTGTCAAAACGGATTGCTAGCGGAACAAGCTCTGCGAAAAGCCTCCTGTACCTCTCCCTTATGGCTGGGCCGTCAGTCGGGCCGTACTTGCCGAGCACCTCCTGCGGGAACTGTTGAGTGTTTATCCTGCCGTTCTCAACTATGTCGTGGTTGCCTGGCAGGATGATGACGTTGTTCGGCCGCTGGATCTTCAGGTCCATTATCATCTCAAGGACCTTGACCCCGCCGCATTCCTTGATAGAATTCGGCTTGTCGACGTAGTCGCCAAGGAGTGCGAGATATATCTCCTCCCCGCCGTTGAGCCGCTCCGCGAATCTCGTAACCCTCAGCACCTGCTCGAGGCAGTGCGGCCTGCTGTGGGTGTCTCCCACGATTATGGCCGTGCCGGCCATCGGCAGGTGCGCGACATATCCCTGGACCCACATCCCGTTGCTGACGCGCTCTCCCCTGCCGTCGATCCCGCTCATCCAAAGCCTGCCTGCCTCTTTCTCCTCGATCAGCCGCGCGGTGACCGCGTCGAGCAGCAGATTTACTTCGCTTGCGTTCCGCGATCCAGCGTCACGAACTATCCTGTCCAGGTCCAGAGCCTGTGTGAACGAGAGCTTGGATTGGGCCTCGTCAGGGGGCGGCCTAGAGAGCGCCTTCATGTCGCGAGCGGCATTGGAATCAAAATCCTTTTTCTCTATGCATCTTGTTCTTCCCAAGCAATGACCTTTTTCCAATCAGCGCCTTACGCGCGCGCCATGCCTCCGTGCGGAGCTCTTGGCGAGAATTCTGATCGCGTACCCGTTGTCCTCCGGTAGTTTCGAAATTTTCCTCGCCCATTCCCCGATTCTCAAAATATCCTCCCGCCCTATTTTGCACTTGTCCAACTGCCCTAGACGGGATTCACTAATAGACGCGTTCCGGATAGCTCCCTCAACCTGGTCGAGGCCCGGAATTTTTGAAAAGTATTCAAGAGCGCCAACATGAGTCGCGTTCGCCGTTCTGCGCAGATCTTTCAGGCAAAGCGCTTCAAGGTATCCACCCATTCCCGTCTTCCTGCTCTCTGCCTGAATAGGGTCGCTTATTTCGCCTTTTGGCTTGTAGTTGAGCGCGTAGGCTATATTCTTATTCGCGGAGGCAAGAATGCCAAAGTCTATCCTTCCAAGAGTTACGACATACTTTCCGTCTCCCTTAGAGTCGAGATATTCGCCGCGGGCGTACTCATTGCGTACGGCCGCGCGCCCCTTTGAAACAAAGGCATTCAGCGGAAGGGCGAATATGAGTCGCCCCGGGAGCGCCTTGACTTCGCATCGATTGTCCTCGCGCGATATGTAAAACTTGTAAGTTGCGCATGCAAGCCGCTGCGCGCTAATAGCTCTGACCCCATATACTCGCAAGTGAGCATCCGCGGCGTTTCCCCCTGCCATGGAACGAAATGCGTTTTAGGCATTCTTAATCATTCGCTTGAAATCGGCCTGCCCGAAAGGTTGAAACCCGTGCCAAGGCCGTTTATTTTGGCATGCAGTTTCTAAAACAATGTTTATATAGGTAATGGGACCACATCAATCTGCACTTTCATGGTACCTGGTAAGCTAATGAAAGAAGTTCTCTTACGGCCTTATCAACTGGAGGCAGCAGCAGGCTCCGCCAGCGAAACGGGCGCGAATTCTATCAAGATAGCAATTTACGACAAGTCCAACATACTGGACCTGACGCCGCAGAGCGTCGCTGCGCTGTGCGAGATATACCGCGACTCCTACTGCAAGTCGCTTTGGTCTACCGCCGCGCCAGAATTGAACGAGTGGTACTCTGGTTACGAGGCAAAGGTGTGGTTCGGCAAGGCCATGAAGTTCTACATAAACCAGGCGAAGGCAGGAAATTCCGACATCGTCATTTCCGAATGCAAGTCGAACAAGCAGCTGCTGGGAGCGCTTTTCGTGCTGAAGGGAGACGCTTTCATAGAAAATTCAGATTCCAACGTACGTGCGGCTTTCATAGAAAAGCTGAATAAGGCGGGTGCCAAATCAGATAAGACGCTGTATGGTGCGGAGATGTTTACTTCACTTAACGCAAGGGAATTCGGAGGGACTAGAAGGGCGGTGCTGGCCTCAATGGTCAACAAGTACAGCGACTACGCAGTCACGCAGTCGTTCACGCACGACCTGATCTGGACGCTGGACGTGCAGAATAACCCGATGATAAGCATAGCAGAGGAGCTAGGGTTCAACGAGATACCTGGCGGCAAGGCGGAAAAGGGTGTCGACCTCGGAGTACGCAAAAACGGAAAGTTCGGTTACGTGGTCGCAAGGGAAGGGCCTGCGGTATACCTGTGCGCGCAGCTTAAGAACCGCAAAAGGCCCTGACAGTCATTTCGGAATGTAGATGAGATTTGCCATGGAGGATAAAAACGTTTTGGAGATGACAGAGGTAAAAGAGACCGCCCAGACTGACGCTCAGCAGGTCAGCGGGCTCGTCACCAAGGACTCCGCCCTGCCAGTTGGCGAGAAGTTCATGGCGCAGAAAGCCAACGTCCTGAAGGAAAATCTCGTCCCCACGCACGTCTCCTACGAATACACGAAGGGCACGTACAGGACTCCCGTTCAGATGGGCGTCGTCACAGCGTTCGGCTCCAGATTCATATCCCCTGCCCACCAGAGAGGCATACGAAACTCGGTAGATTTCTACGTGCCGGAAGGGATTCAGATAAGGTCGCCCGCCGACGGAATCATAAACGAGATCGTCGAGAACTCCAAATCCAGCGGCATGTCGACCAAATACTGGCTCAAGGGCAACGGCGTTGGGATAAAATGCCCCAACGGCGAGCACGTGTGGATGGAGCACCTGCAGCACGGCTTCGCCACGAAGCTTGGCCTCAAGATCGGCCAGGAGGTGAAGGCCTGCGACATAGTGGGCATAAGCGGCAACACAGGCTTCACCGAGAACCCGCACATACACATGGAAGTTTTGAGGTTCACCGGGGATCCCAGCTCGAACGAGTCCGTCGAGAACGGCAACAACTACGTGACATTGAAGATAAGGTTCGACGAGAGGGACATTCCGTTCGACCTGTATTTGGAGGAGCGCAAGAAGCCAGAGGAGCCGGCGAGCGCCGCTCCTGCAACAGCGACGCCAGAAAGGCCCGCCGCCTAATTTGCGCAATCATTTAACGTCAATGCTTAAATAGCGGGAGTCGGACAATCGGAATTGATACCATGGCACTGAAAGCCCGCACCGCCTCAGATGGCTCGCAAGACGCGCAGGGCGATGCCGTCTTGGATCTGCAGCGCGACAAGGGGATGAGGGCCGTAACCGAGACGGACGGCCTCGGCGGAAGCGAGACCAGGACGATACGGGAGATATGGGACCATCACGGGTCGTACCAGTGGACGTATTTCGACGAGTCGATAAAGCAGTACATCGAATTCTATCTTGCCCAGAGGCTCAGCGGCAGGAACCTGGACGTCGGGGGAGGCTGGTACTGCCACTATCCCAACTCCGACGTCGTTGACGTATCGCCCGTATGCCTGAACTACAACCTGGCGTCAAAGGAGAGGAAGCATGTCTTCGACCTCGATACGATAGCGAAAGGCGCCAGGCTCCCGTTCAACGATTGCTCCTTCGATTCGGCAACGATGGTGAGCGT
>CABMGC010000043.1 GCA_902385515.1 uncultured archaeon | reverse complement strand
CGTACGCCGCCGAGCCCTACGACATATACTCCCGGTTCTACGGTGATGACCATGTTTTCCCTTAATGTTGCCTTGGCCTTCGGAGAGAAACCTTCGCCGTCATGAACTTCTATTCCTACAGAATGGCCCAGGGCGTGTATGAATTTGCCCTTGTACCTGCCGTTGTCCACGGTGTCCAGATAGTCCCTGGCAATTTGGTCTATCTCGCCTCCTTTCAGCCCGGGCCGTATTCCTTTCATCGCACGAAGTTGGGCTTCCTTCACCGCACGGATCATTTCCTCTTTCAGAGAGCGGTTCCTGTCTGTTTTTGCTTCTCCAAAGATCCAAGTGCGTGTCATGTCACTGCAGTAGCCCTTGACCTTGGCGCCCGCATCTATTAATACGAAATCTCCTATCTTAAGCTTTGTGTTGTCCGGCATATGGTGAGGAAGCGCTGCGTTTCTGCCGAAGCATACTATCGTTTCAAAGGAAGGCCCCTCGGAACCGAGTTCGCTCGAAATGTCGTCAAACCTCCTGGCGAGCGCCCTTTCGGTCACGCCTGCCCTGAACTTATTTTGTATGGCTGTCATTGCCATCCTGGTTATTCTGGCTGCTTTCGATATGCTGCCTATCTCCTCGTCGTCCTTCACGATTCGTGCCTTGGCAAACGCGTCCGTGACGTCGATTATCTTCTCGGGCTTGAACTTCTTCCTTATTCTGGTGCAGATTGCGTAGGGGAGAAACGAGCCGTTTATCCCTACGCTTTTTCCTTTCAACGCTGCCGTCAGCAGGTGTCCCATTACCTCCTTATCATTCATCTTTATGACTTTCAGCCCGTCGAACTTCTGTTCCATGGCGGTTTCGTATTCCAGCTCCCCTGTATAGAGCGAGATGCCTTTCCTGCCCACTATCAGTATGCTGTCTTCAAAGAGGCCGCCTTCGAAGTTCGTCAGATATGTGAAGTTCGGATCTTTCTCAGAAGTGTTCATCAAAAATATCGTGTCCACTCCATTGCAGGAATCAAAGACCTTAGTTATCTTTTCTCTCAGCTGCTTCTTCATCTAAAGCCCTCTCTATCAGCTTAAGGATTGACCTCTCATTAAGAAAAACGTTTGTGTAATCTTCATGTCTGGAGATGTCGCCAAACGAGGCCCACCTGTATCTCGAGTTTTCAATGTCCAGTCTGATTTCCTTCGTATTTGATGCGAATACGTAGAATGAGTTGTAGTACTTGATGCTGCGCTTGGCGTCCATTTTTGCAACATTTTTCCGTTTAACGAGCAGCCGGAGTTGTCCTTTGCGAAGTCTTGTCTCCTCCATGATTTCTCTATATGCAGCATCATCGTGACTTTCACCGCGCTTGTTTCCGCCAGCTAAGAACTCCCATTTTCCTGGGTCGATGATGAACGGGAAGAACCTTCTCTTCAAAACCAGGAGCCTGCCCTTGTGGATTATCGCCGCAGTAATTCCATCTTTTTTTACCCGTTTGTAGTAGTTTTCCAGGACGTCACACATAACTATATTTATCTCAGAAAACAATTATAACAGGTGACGGTAAGTATGTATGAATCACCTCTGTCCATCAAGCGCACGCCCATCGCGTACCTCAATATGCGCGATCCGCACTTGCTCAAGTATTATTACAAGTTCAAAACAATAGACCTGATAAGCAAGGATAGCATCTCTGGCTCGTCGCCGCCAGATGTCTTCGTTGGAAGGGTCGGGTATCCGAATGTTTACATAGGGCCCATGGTGCCTCCAGTCGAGGGTGACACGACAATAATGGCTACTCCTGAGAGCTGGGTGGGCAAGACCAACCCCGAGATAGTGGAGTTCAGGTCCATGCTCGTAAGGGGAATCTACAAGGAGAACGTCAGGAACGTCGAGCACAGCAGGGTGGGCGACATGCTCCAGGAGCTAGCCCTAGCTGACAAGTACACGTGCGTTGACATGACGCTTGGCAGGAAACCGTCGCTTAAGATGAAGTTCGACGACAACAGCCAGCCATTTGGTCCGAGCGCGCCCATGAAGGACCTCAACGTCGCGAACACGAAAGCGAATCCCTCCCTGGAGAAGGCGTTCTTCGACACCGACCTTCTTGCGAAGGACGCGTTAATCGAGCTTTACTCCAAGAACTTGCCCGTATCGCAGCTGCAGAAGGCCTTGGCCGCAGGCACGCTCGGCAGAAAGAAAAGCAGGAAGTTCGTGCCGACCCGCTGGAGCATAACTGCAGTGGACGACACCCTTGGCAAGCACCGGCTGGAGACGATAAAGCAGTGCGAGCCCATAGAGCGCCCGATGGTATTCGAAACGATAGGCCTTGACAACCGCTGGCTCGTGTTCATGTTTCCAGGGGCTTGGAGCTACGAGCTGATAGAGGCGTGGTATCCCAACACCACCTGGAACATGGAGAGCAAGGACATAGCCATATACTCGTCGAGCGAGCTCTTCGAGGGCAGGAAGGGCTACGCGGAGATAGGCGGCTGCTACTACGCAGCAAGGTTGGCAGTCTCAGAGTATCTTGAGAAAGCGCAGGTGCAAGCAAGAGTCGTCATACTTAGGGAGACCCACCCTGGATATATAATGCCCATGGGGGTCTGGAACGTAAGGGAGCACGTCAGGGCCGCGCTGAAGACTGCGCCAACGAGCTTTGACACGACTCGCAGCGCGCTTGACTACGTGGCAAGCAAGATGACTATTCCGCTAAGCGCGTGGATAAGGAACAGCACGGTGCTGAGGTATGTACTACATCAACGAATGTTGGTGGGGCGAACTT
>CABMGC010000042.1 GCA_902385515.1 uncultured archaeon | reverse complement strand
TCAACAGGCTGTCCAACTATGCCGACGACTTTGTAGTCTACATCAAAGCTGGCAGCGAGCTAGACGGCCTTGAGATAGTCATGCCGGAAGGGTGCAGGGCGGACAAAAAAGACATACTCAAGGCGCTGGGTGAAATCCGCGCTAAAAAGGGCATCACCTTCGAGAAGGAAGTGCGCGTGCCCAAGACGAGCTCGAACAAGCAGAGGTACGTGGTCGACTTGAGGGAAGGATCACGGTGCGGAGTCTGCTGAAGCGAACAAGCATCCTAGGCTCACACATACACAAAGTCGGACGCGTTCACCGTGCCGTTGATCAGCCCGGCCCCGCGGAATTTGTCGGCCAGCGCCTGTAGCGCATTTACGCTGCTCGCATTGAACTGCGTAAGGTTCATCCACACAGTCTTCCCGTCACCGTTCTGCAGGCTCTCCACAGTGGCGTTCATGTGGCTGGCCAGAATCCGAAGCGAGCTCTCCGGATTCGCCTTTATGTATTCCGCTGCCCGGGTCATTATGCCGGCTATCTTTGAGGCGACCTTCGGGTGTTGGCTGACGAAAGCCGAAGAAAATCCGTAAGCAGTCATGGGATACGGATTCATCACAGTCTCGGCCTCTGTGGAGTTCGGCAGTTCCCTGGCAATCCCGTTCTTGACCGCCAGGTTGAAGAAAGGCTGAACAGCCCAGATCGCGTCGACCTGGTTGGCCGCCAGGGCGCTGGCTATGTTTATTGGCATCACGGTCACGTACGTGGCATTGCTAGAGTTGAAGTATTTTCCAAGTATCAGGTGCGAGCTGGTGAAGCCAGTAAGGCCGGGGTATATGCCTATCCTCTTGCCCTTGAGGTCGGACACAGATGCGTAGGTGGAATTCTTCCCGACAAGAATGCCCGTGCTGTTTGTGCCCAGAGTTACCGAACCGAGCATGAAAACCTTGAACGTTCCTGGCTGCTTGGCGTCTATGGCGAATATGTCCCCCGGGGACGTAGGGAAGCCCATGTCAGCCTTGCCAGCCAGCACTGTGGCGGTAAGGGTCGAAGTCGCCTGATAGGACGTCCCGACCACGGTGATGTTTGCCTGCCTGAAATAGCCCTCGTCTTCGGCCACCCAGAAAGGCAGGCCGCCCACCCCGTACGCGTATGCGACGTTGACAGTTATGGGGGTGCTGTTCGTCGCGTTCTGCGGCGTGGAATTGAGCGCAGACTGCCGCGTGGCCGACTGGCTGCTGAAATAAATTAGCCGTGCGGAAAATACAATTATTGCTAAGACAACCGCAAGCAGCAAGAAAGCGTTCGCCATTCAACCACTACCTATGGGTTAGAAATGGAAAAGAAAGTTTATATTTAAGACGCGCGCACGCCAAAAACAGATAGCTCCAGCCAGATTCGAACTGGCGTCAACGGGTTCAGAGCCCGTCGTCCTTGACCACTAGACTATGGAGCTGCACCTTCTCTATTAGCCGGAGCGTATTAATAATATTTTCTGACCTATCCGTAATTTATGCCTGCGCGAGTGGGTCTCAGCCTCTCAAAGGAGGTCGAAGACATAATCATAGCCGACCTGGCGCTTACGTTCGCGTTCATGCTTGTACTGGGAGGCGGAATAACCGGGATAAGGTCCAGCTCCGGCTCCCTTCCGTCCCTGTTCGTGATCTCGCTCGTCGCAGTCTCGCTTTCGTTCATACTCCACGAGATGATGCACAAGTTCGTTGCCCAGCACTTCGGGGCGATCGCCGCGTTCAGGAAATCAGACAACGGCATAATCATAACGCTTATCACCGCCATGTTCGGCTTCATGGTGGGCATACCCGGGGCAACGGTGATCTACACCCAGAACTTCACAAAGAAGGAGGACGGCTACGTGTCGCTCGCCGGGCCGCTGACCAACTTCGCGGTATTTGCAGTGTTCTTCGCGATAAGCATGTTCGCCACGAACTCTGGAGAGTTCGTAAGCAGCCTTCTGACCACCACCATGCTGGTAAGCCTCATACTCGCGTTCTTCAACATGCTGCCTATCTACCCGCTCGACGGGAGCAAGGTGCTCAGGTGGAACAAGGCAGTCTACGTAACTGTTCTGGCAGTCATATTCGCCCTTCTGCTCCTCGTATTCCCCACGAGCGACATAATTTTCAGCCTCGCGTTCATGTTGGCCATCGCATTTGTCATGTCATTAATGTTCAGGGGCATAAGTTTCTAGCGAGAAGGTACCGCAATGCCGACAAAAACCAAGAGCGTTTTCCAAACGATGACTATTGACAACAGCCTCATGAAAAGGCCGCCGTACGAACTCACCATCAGATTCGACCAGAATGACACGGTGGTCGTGGATTCGTCATGGAACTATGTGCAAAACGAGCCTGCCCCGAGGTCCGGAAAGAAGACTATGCTAACACACGACCCTGGCCATTTCATCTATGACTGTTTGAGGGACGGCGAGACAGTCAAAACGGAAATTCCAAGAAGAGTCGAGGTGCTTGAAGAGCATTCTGGAAGGTGGGCGCAGTGCCCCAGCGCCAGATATGACGTCCTGCGCGCCCGGGTCAACGTGATATTCAAGGACGCGGACGGATCTTTCAAGCTTGGATCGTCCTGGCAGTGTTTCATAGACGAGAAGCTGCTTGACAACGCGCTAGATTCCGGAGTGTTCGTGGATCGCCACGGATTGGCGTACTACATCGGCGAGAAAGAGCTACGGCAAGGGCCACATAGGCGCGCGTGAGGCCTTGCAACATCCCTTTCCATGGCGTTTTCTGGGACCGAAACCGGCTCGCTTTTCTCTCGTTTTTGAGCATCCAAGACCTTTATTAATTTTTACGGCACAAACCCTATTGGTATACTCATGGTAAATGGCATAGAGCTAACAGTCAGCGACGCTCTAATTACCGACTCAGGCAGAGGCTTTGCCAGGCTCGACGCCAGGTCCAGGAAGATGCTTGACGTTGTATCGGGCGACATAGTCGAGATAAAAGGCAAGGGCAAGTCCACGGCCGCAGTAGTATGGCCGGCCCATCCCAGCGACGAAGGGCTCAGCTTCATAAGGATCGACGGATACCTGAGGCAGAACATAGGCGTGGGAATCGGGGACAAGATTTTCGTGACCAAGGCAGAGGCCAAGGACGCCGAGAAGGTGACCATAGCCCCTCCGATGGGCCAGAGGCCGCCGCTGTCGCCGGAGTTCGCGGACTATGCGAAGCGCAGGCTCGAGAACAGGCCGGTCGTCAAGGGAGACTCCATACAGATACCGATGTTCGGCATCGTATTCAGCTTCATAGTCGTACAGGTGACGCCGCACGGCGTCGTAAAGATAACCAAGGACACGATGCTGACCGTAAAGGAGGAGCCTGTTTCAGAGTCCGAGGTCAGGGTCGCAGAGGTCCACTACGAGGACCTTGGAGGACTCAAGACCGAGATTCAGAAAATAAGGGAGATGGTTGAGTACCCGATGAGGTATCCTGAGCTCTTCGAGAGGCTCGGGATCGAGCCGCCGAAGGGAGTGCTTCTTTACGGGGCGCCCGGAACGGGCAAGACGCTGCTTGCGAAGGCGGTCGCAAACGAGAGCGACGCGAACTTCATATCGATATCCGGGCCGGAGCTCGTCAGCAAGTTCGTCGGAGAGAGCGAGGAGAAGCTGAGGGCCATATTCAGGGAGGCGAACGAGAAGGCGCCGACCATAATATTCATGGACGAGATAGACGCCATAGCACCGAAGAGGGAAGAGATAACCAACGAGGTGGAGAGAAGGATGGTCTCGCAGATGCTCACCCTTATGGACGGCATGGCGCAGAGAGGACAGGTCATAGTCCTCGCCGCCACAAACAGGCCTAACGCAGTCGACCCTGCGCTGCGCAGGCCGGGCAGGTTCGACAGGGAGATCGAGATAGGCATACCTGACATGACCGCGAGAAAGGAAATACTCCAGATACACACGCGCAACATGCCGATGGCGAAGGACGTCGACCTTGACGAGATCGCCGCGATAACGCACGGCTATACCGGAGCGGACATCAGCGCGCTGGTAAAGGAAGCGGCGATGGTTTCTCTTAGGAACGTGTGGCCGAAGATAATCGACAAGAAGAAGATATCCGACGAGATACTGCTCAGCCTGTCCGTAACGAGGGACAACTTCCTTGAGGCGTTGAGAAGCATCATGCCAAGCGCGCTCAGGGAAGTATTCGTCGAAAGGCCGAACGTTCACTGGAACGACATCGGAGACATGGAGAGGGTCAAGGAAGAGATAAAGGAGGCGGTCGAGCTTCCGCTCAAGGATCCCCAGGCGTTCGAAAAGATCGGCATAAGGCCGGTAAAGGGCATACTTCTGGTCGGCGCTCCGGGAACGGGCAAGACCATGCTCGCAAAGGCCGTCGCCTCAGAGAGAGAGTCGAACTTCATATCCATCAAGGGACCTGAGATACTGAGCAAGTGGGTCGGAAACAGCCAGGAGATAATACGCGAGCTGTTCAGGAAGGCAAGGCTTGCCGCTCCGTGCATAATATTCATAGACGAGATCGATGCTATAACTCGGACGCGAGGCGGCGACAACGAGAGCCCGATACACAGGGACGCGCTCGAGGCGCTGCTCGTGGAGATGGACGGACTCCAGGACAGGAAGAACGTCGTTGTGCTCGCTGCGACCAACAGGCCTGAGGACATAGACTCCGCGCTGCTAAGGCCCGGAAGATTCGACAGGATAATAGACATACCCATGCCTGGCCTCGTGACAAGGCTGGAGATACTGAAGGTCCACACGAAGCGCATGCCGCTCGACAAGGACGTCGACCTTGCGGAGCTTGCTAACGCGACTGAGAACTACACGGGAGCGGAGATAGAGAACATAGTTCGGGAGGCGGGAATGAACGCCATAAGGACCAAGAGGTCGATAGTCAGGAAGGAGGACTTTGCAAAGGCCCTGGAAGAAATAAGACCAGCCGTGCCTAAAGAGGTCACGGACAGGATAAAGAGATTCAAGGAAGAGCCGCAGAGCATGTACAGATGATTTTTCTGATCAGGAATTGAAAAGGTGTTTTTATAAAAATAGTTTACTCGGACAAGAAGACCGGAAAGACGTCGCAGGCGGAAGTGCCAAAGGAGAACGAACCGATACTGATTGGCAGGAAGATAGGAGAGGTAGTCGACGGGGTCGTAGTGGGCCTTGACGGATACAAGTTCAAGATAAC
>CABMGC010000041.1 GCA_902385515.1 uncultured archaeon | reverse complement strand
GCGCGAGCACATATGGAACTACATAACCTAGCTTGCGAAGGCGGAGAAGATAACCATAGTGCTGACCACGCACTACATGGAGGAGGCCGAGATGCTGTGCGACAGGGTCGCCATAGTGGACCTCGGCAAGGTGATACTCCTGGGGACCCCTAGCGCGCTCAAGAAAAAAATCGGGGGGGACATGGTGCTTCTGAAAGTCAGCCATCCAAACATTGCCGCGGTGAAGAAACTTAGGTATGTACGCAAGGTCACCTTCGGGAAGGATGCACTGGTGTTGACTGTTGACAATGCGAGCGCGCACCTGCAGGAGATATTGAAGGCTGTCGGCAGGGTTGACGATGTTGAGCTTAGGTCTCCGACCCTTAACGACGTGTTCCTGCGCTACACCGGAAAGGAGATACGCGAGTCCGGCGAAGAAGGAGGCTGGGGCGAAAGGTCCATGCACTACCAGAACAGGTGATGATTATGAGCGAACTATCGGGATTGTACGCGATATGGTACAGGGAGCTCAAGGTATTCATACGCGAGCGGTCCAGGATAGTGTCGTCCGCAGTCAGCCCGCTCATGTGGCTGGTCGTCTTCGGCACAGGCCTGGGAGCCAGCATCAGTAGCGTCCAGGGTGTCGACTACCAGTCATACATATATCCAGGCATACTCGTGATGTCAATCCTTTTCAGCTCAGTGTTCTACGGCGTCTACGTCGTCTGGGACAGGAAGATAGACTTCCTGAAAGAAGTGCTCGTCGCGCCGCTTAGCAGGACAACGATATTTCTGGGCAAGGCTCTCGGCGGCACCACTGACGCGATGATCGAGTCGCTCATCCTTATCGCGCTGGGCTCGTTTTTCGGCGTGCATTTCACGCTCCTGATGTTTCTCTACACGATGGCGATAATCTTCACACTCACGCTCGGCATAGTCAGCATAGGGCTGATAATCGGCTCCCTGCTCAGCAGCCCCGAGGGGTTCGGGCTAATATCCAGCTTCGTGACGTTTCCCATATTCTTCCTTAGCGGCGCACTCTTCCCGGTCGACAACCTGCCGCGGTGGCTGTTTACGTTCGTGAGCATAAACCCCGTCTCGTACGGTGTGGACCTGCTCAGGGGCATCATACTCGGAGTGCCGCTGACGTTCAGCCCGATGCTCGACGTCTCGGTCATTATCGCTTTCGCTGCTGTCCTTGTCGCGCTAGGCACGGTCGCGTTCAAAAAGATGAAGCTCTGACGTGGCGCATATGTCGCATATGGCATAGCGGCAAATAGGCGGTGTTGTAAGGATGATTTGATTGGATGGAAAGGGTTGCTTGCACGGACAACAAAACAGAGGTGCGTGAAATCATGAGAGACGCCAAGGCATCGAAGAACGGTTGGAGAAAGGCGAGCGCAAGCGACGTGAACTTTTTGAGGATAGAGACAAAGAAGATCGGACGCCCTGACGGCACCACCAAAATCCTGGAAAGGGTAAGGCACGATGGAGCCGCAGTGATAGTGCCAATCACCGCTTCGGGCGAGGTCATAATGCTGAGGCAGTACCGGCCGGCCGTGGACGCCTGGCTCTACGAGCTTCCCGCAGGCACTATCGAAAAGGGAGAGAAACCTGTGGATTGCGGAGCGCGTGAGCTCAAGGAGGAGACGGGCTTTAGCGCGAACGAGGTCAAGGAGATATTTTCATCATACTCTTCGCCGGGATGGTCCACTGAGAAACATTACTTTATTCTCGCACGTGGGCTGACAAAAGGAAAGCAACGCCTGGACGCCGACGAAAAAATAGGAGGGGAGCAGTTCACCACAAGACACCTGCAAGAAATGATAAACGACGGGAGGATAGTCGACGGCAAGACCATACAGGGAATATGCTTTTACCTGCAGAACAGGTCACGCCTTTGAAGGAAAGGGATTCGGGGTCGCCATGTTCTTCAGGTTGCTTGCAAGGCTCACGCACTCTGCTTTCCTGCTCTCGATGCGCACCGTCCTGCACCTGCTCTTGTCAAGTCCGGCCTTCAGGCGGCTTATCTCGTTCTTCTTGAATATCCGCGCGATTATGCTGGATTCCTTGCTCTTGAGCTGCACTTCCATCGCGCCCGCCTTTATGATTTCCTTGTGCAGCCGCGCATCGTAAACGCTGGCCTTGCCGTAAAGGTTATCCACAAGGTTGTCAAGATGCTTTCTCGCCGAGTTCGGATCCTTCGCCACGGACGTAACCCCGACCAGCATCAGGTTGGCGAACTCGGGCCCGAAGCGCACCTTGTATCCCTTCGTCAGCGCCTTGAGCACGTAAGCGTAATCGTGGAAGTCCTCTTTTGACATCTGCTTCGAGTTGGCGACTATGTTGCGCATGCATATCGCCTCATAGTCGATTGACCTCATCTCGTTTCTCATGAACTCGGCTATCTTGTTCAGCAGCACTATGCTCACGTTGCCCTGCTTTGCGCTCACTTCCCAGTCGCTCCTGACAACGTTCTTTATCGCATTGACGACCATAGAGGATCCGCCAGCCGTAGCGTTTACTTTTCGGCCCATCACGTTCTTGACTGAGCTAAGCATTCCTGAGCCTACGGCTTTCACGTTCAATGGGGTCACCTTACAGACAGCAAATACTTCTAATCTTCGAACATCAAATTTAAAAGCATTACCGAGCGGGGATTTTGCAGTACTTGTGCAAAAACCGGGAAATTGCGAGCAAAATTCACGGCCGTCTGCGATGTCTCCAAAATCCAAGAAATGCTTTATTAATCTATTAAGCTCTCTAATGTTAGTTGAATCTGCTCAAGCGTGAAACCGATGAGTTTGGAAAATGACGAGATAAAGAAGCTCGTTAGAAAGTTCGCCCTGAAAAATGCGCTGGATCACGGCAAGGCCATTGAAGGCGCAGTGGTAAGCAGGATGATATTCGTCGACCCGTCCTTCAAGGCCAATATGAAGGCGCTTTCCGAAGTGATACGCGAGCAGGTAGACGAAGTCAACAGGTTGGACAGGGCAAGCCTTGAGAAGGAGTTCGCTCAGTATGCTGGCGAATTCAAGGCCGCGGAGGAGAAGAAGGCAGAGACCTCATCCAAGCACGATTTCTCGGTCGACGGGGCGGAGAAGGGCAATTTCGTTACGAGATTTCCCCCCGAACCTGGAGGCTACATGCACATAGGTCACACCAAGGCGGTCTTCATAGAGGACGTGCTGAGGAAGAAGTACGACGGCAAACTCGTGCTTTATTTCGACGACACCAACCCCGACAACGAAAGGCAGGAGTTCGTCGACTCATTCCACGAGGACCTAGACTGGCTTGGGATAACGTTCGACAGGGAATACTACGCCAGCGACCACATGCAGCTGATCTACGAGCACGCGAAGCGCGCGATAGGCCTTGGCAAGGCATACGTGTGCACGTGCCGGCGCGAAACGATAGGCAAGAACAGGCTGGAAGGCACGGCGTGCGAGCACAAGGCCCAGAGCGCGGAAAAGAACGCAGAGCTCTGGCAGATGATGCTTGACGGAAAGCTGGGCGACAACGAAGCCATACTGCGCCTGAACTCGGACATAAAGGCTGTCAACACCACGATGCGCGATCCCACTCTGTTCCGCATAAAGCGCGCAAAGCACTACAGGCAGCAAGAAAAGTACATCGTGTGGCCCACCTACGACTTCAGCGCTCCCATTATAGACTCTGTCGAGGGCGTAACCGACGTGCTGAGGAGCAAGGAGTACGAAATGCGGGACGAGTTGTACTTTGCAGTGCTCGACATCCTCGGCCTCAGAAAGCCAAGGATAACGAGCTTCGCTAGGCTCGATATATCCAACAACGTGACTTCAAAAAGGAAAGTCAGGGCCCTAATAGCCGAAAACAAGATTGGCGGATGGGATGACCCGCGGCTGGTCACGATACGTGCGTTGCGAAGAAGGGGCATAACTGTCGAGGCTATCCGCGAGCTGGCGCTCAGTACGGGCATGGGCAAGGCGGAGAGCTCGATATCCATAGACGTCCTGCTCAACATGAACAGGCGGATAATCGACCCGGTGGCAAAGCACCTCTTCTTCGTGAGCGGACCGGTGAAGGTCGTGATAAGCGACGAGGGCGAAAGGGACGCAAAGCTGCGCTTGCATCCGGTCAAGGACATCGGATTCAGGACTTACGAAACGTGGGACGAGTTCTACATAAGCAGGGAAGACGCCGACGCGCTGGAGGTGGGCGACACGGCCAGGCTGAAGGACCTTATGGCGATAAAGATAGTCTCGAAGGACGAGAAGGCCGTCCATGCCAAGATCTTCCAGTCTCAGGAGGGCAGGATAGTCCAGTGGGTGTCCGGAAGGGATTACGTGGAGTGCACCGTGCTCGTCCCTGGAACGCCGCTGGACGACAAGGAGAACTTCAGGGAAGACAGCCTCAAGACGGTGGACGGGTACGCCGAGGACTACGTGGAAAAGCTTGAAGAGCACGAGACTGTGCAGTTCGAGAGATTCGGCTACTGCACGCTTGACGACAAGGAGGCCATGCGCTTCGTCTTCGTATCAAAGTAGGCCCGTCACGACCTCATGACGCTCAAGTCCCCGTACAGAGCGCCGCTGTCGGTCACCAGCGCCGCGATTGATACGTTTATTGCGCTCAGGGCCGCACCAGAGAGCGTAACCGGCAGCGCGTAGTTTCTCGCACTGGCGGGCAGGTTGAGCGTTATAGTTGTTTTTGCCAACGGCACGCTAAGCCTGACTGCAGCGGGCAGAGTCACTTCCACCTGTGACGAGAACGTCGAGCACGCCGCGTCCTGGCCCATGCGAGCCACGAGGGCATTGTACACGTCATACGACGTGCCGTTGACCGCCTGCACGAGAATCTCGCTGCCATAGGGGGAGTAGAAATTGCCGACCCTTCCAGACGTCTCCAGCTCGGAAAGGAAACCGTTTATCGAGCCGGAGACCGCGCTGACGTTTGCGCACGAGATGCTGATGTTCATCAGCTGGCCGTACGACACCACGTTCGCCTGCGCCGAGCCCGTGGCGTAGAAGGTCTGCGCCGAAACTGTCGTGGTTGTCGACACGGTGGTGGTGTTTCCCCCTCCCCCGAACGCGGCGTAAGACGTGAAGAATATGGCGGCGACAAAAAGCGCGGCGAGGATCTCGATTAGCTTCTTTTCCAAGACAAAACCTTACATTTATTAAGATGAATAAAGTTAATATTAAAACAGTTTGATAAAGGTGAGCTTTTGGCTTTTAACGATGGAGACTTTGTTACGATAGATTACAGCGCATGGAGGGTCGGCGACGGCAGGCTGATATACACGACGATGAAGAAGCTTGCGGAAGACAACGGCATACTTGACAAGGAGGCGAACTACGTTCCCCAGCTCGTGATAATGGGCAAGGAGAGCGTCATAAAGGGCGTCGAGAAGGTCGTGAAGACCATGAACGTCAGCGATTCCAAGACCGTGGAGTTCGAGCCGAAGGAGGCGTTCGGCGAGAAGAATCCTGATCTCGTGAAGGTGCTGCCTCTGAGCGACTTCAAGAAAAGGGACATGATGCCTTACCCCGGCATGCAGCTCGACATCGACAACATGGTCGCGGTGGTGAAGAGCGTGAACTCCGGAAGAGTCGTAATAGATGCAAACCATCCTCTCGCAGGAGAGAAGCTGAAGTACGAAATAAAGGTCGTTGCGAAGCTCGACAAGGAGGAGGACAAGGTGAAGGCGATCGCCGAGGCGTACTCGCTCAAGCCTGACTCCGTGTCCGTGACCGGAAACCAGATGAAGATCACCTTCGGGGAAAAGATAGAGAAGAACTCCAAGTACTTGGTCAACAAGTCAGACCTGGTCAACTCGATACTCAGGTACATGGACAAGATCGAGAAGGTAGTCGTGGAAGAGGATTACGTAAAGGCCAAGACCGAAGGCAAATAAAAATAGGACGAATAACCCTTTCGGTTATTCGCTTATGTGCAGCGCGTAGGAGCCGTTGACCTTGAAGCCCATCTTCTTCGCCACCTCGGACTTCTCCGAGTTCAGCACGACCGCGTATCCTACCCATTTCGAGGTCAGGTTCTTCTGGCCGCAGAGTGGGCAGGTGTCTCCCTGCGATATTATCAGTTTGCAGTTCTTGCACGCTTTTTCAACCATGTGATCACTTTCTAAGCATTACATCCAGCTTTGGCACGGCGTCATCAGCCATGCGCTTGTAGGCCACGCTCTTTCCGAGCAGGATGAAATATCCTTCTGGCGCTTTCGGTTTTTTGAACGAATCCTTCTTCCTGCCCTTCGCCTTTGCAAGCTCGGCGTATATGCCGCGCATTCCCATATGGTATTGGGATAGCTCTTCTTTTATTCCTATGTTAAGCTTGAAAGGCACGCCCGATTCCGGATTCGCGAGCTCCTTTGCCATTTCGAGATGCGCCTCCGCCTGGCCAACCCTTACGAAGAATGCTGGCGGTCTCCTGCTCACATAGGCCTTCCGCTTGTTGCTCTCGTGCGCTTTCGCCTTAAGGGAGCATTCGAAGTAGGTTTCTGACTTGAGCGAATAGTGGGCAAAAAGGCCGCCGGCGGCAGCAAGGCCGGCTTCAAAAACCGGGGCCGGAACTGCAACACGCAGCGCAACATCCATCAAAGCCGGGCACGGAGCCTCGCTACGCGCCAAGGTGGATTTCGGCAAGGCACCTGCGTTGTTGCGGATGACTGCGGCCATGGCTCGCTATCACTTCTTCCTTCTCTTCTCCTTTATTCCCTTAAGCTTGTCCTCCTTTATCCACTCGGGCTTGCCGAAGCCGTCCGCCCTCATTGTGAGGGCTATCTTTATGTCCTGGATCGAGTTCCTCATGCTCACCGTGGACACCTTGGCGTAGACCGTGTCTCCCTTCTTTATCGTCCTCTTGGTGTTCTTGGACACGAACACCCCCGCCTTCCTGTCGTAGGTTATGAAGTCGCTCGTTATCTGCGAAAGGTGGACGAGTCCATCGATAGGGCCTAGCCTCACGAAAAGGCCGAAGTCCGCAAGCTCGGACACTTCTCCAACCACCACCTCCTCGACGTCAAGGCCGAACGCCAGCACGTCGAACGTCACGTCGTGGTGGATGTTCGGGTCGGCGGGAAGTATGTAGCCGTCGCTTATGTTCCTTACGTTGAAAACCACAAGTATTATCCCGATGTCCTTGTCAAGGGTCCTCTCGTACCTTGATCGGAGTATGTCCGTCGTCGCTCCCTCCGCGTCCTCGCTCATGTGCTTGGGAGGAACACTGACAGAATCGGTTATCGTGTATAGGTAATACAAAAACTCACCAGCGTTGTAGGATAAAATATGGATTCAACATATTTAAGACACTTACCTCAGGACTTCGCTCTCGGAGACGCTGAGCGCCCGCTTGCCTTTGCGTTTTAATGCCTCCTTAAGCTTAATATCGTTTGTGCAGACGTACGTGCCCTCTGATCTTCCCGCCCTCAAAATCCATTCGTCGACCTCGCCGTTGTCTTCGACGACCTCTATGTCGTGCCTCTTCATGAACTCGAGCGCTATGCGCGACGCCTTGCCCTCCTTTGTCCTTCCAGAGGCTATTCCCCTGAGCTCTCTTATGACCCCCTTCGACACCACGACCTTTGCCTCGAGCTGGTCCTCGGCGATCTCGAATATGTCCTTCATGTAGGAGCAGGCGAAGATTATCGAGCTGGTGTCGAGTATTGCCTTCCGCATGTTAGCTAATACGCATTCATGATTTAAAGCTTGAAGCCCTGCTGCGTGCCGGCAGGCAACGCTCGGGATATATATTGTTGGCGCCAAAGACAATTGATGCTTAAATGGGCCTAGACATGTACGCGGAGGAGCTCATATACAACTACGAGCACCCGAGCAACAAGCGCAAAATGGACGATGCGACCGCGAGCACGCACGAGGACAACGTATCGTGCGGAGATGCCATAACGGTCTACCTCAAGATAGCGAAAAACAAGATAACGGACGCCTCTTTCGAGGGCTCCGGCTGCGTGATAGCTATGGGAACGGCGAGCATGCTGACCGAGCACCTGAAGGGCAAGAGCGTCGGCGAGGTCGAGAGCATGACCAAAGATGACCTTCTGAAGGTGATAGGCGTAAACCCCGGGCCTGTCAGGATGCACTGTGCAACGCTGTCTCTTAAGGCGGTGAAGAAGGCGGTGTTCGAGCACGACCACAAGCCAGTGGACGCGGAGACAAAGGAGCTGTAATGTAAGCGGACTTCAGTTTTCCAGGACTACGTCCACCCTCTTTCTGTGCGAGCCTTTGTTTTCGTACGCGTTGAACAGTATCCTGCCTATCTCCCGAGTGTTAGCAACGTGCACGCCTCCGTCCATCTGCACATCCAGGCCCTCGATCTCGATCAGCCGCACAGTGTCCATGCCCATTATCATCAGCCGTCCCGGCTCGGTCCTCGCGAGGTTGGGCATCTTCAAGGCCTCGGCGCGGGTTATTTCTTTTGAGAATACCGCGTGACCTTCCAAGGCAGCGCCATTGGTTTCGTCAATTATTTTCTGCAGCAGCTCCCTGTTTAGCTCTGGGAAGTCAAGGTCCATCCTTGCCCTGTCCACGAAGATCTGGCCTCCAGTTATCCTGCAGTTTGGATGGCCTCGCTCAACTATCGCGTCGAGAAGGTGCAGGGCGGTGTGATAACGCATGATGGAGTATCGCCTGTTCCAGTCGATCGCGCCATGCACGCGATCTCCGGAGCTTATTTCGACGGCCGAGTCCAGGACATGGATTATGTCTTCGCCTTCCTTGATGACATCAACGACTTTCACCTCGGTGCCGTTCAGTGTCAGCACTCCGGTGTCGTGCGGCGCGCCGCCGCCTGTCGGATAGAATGCGGTCTCGCGCAAAACGATGCGGTTGGCCTCCGCGCGCTCCGCTTCCGAATCAAACTCCTTCAGGTACGCATCCTGCCAGTAAAGCCTCCTTGTCATGCCATCAGCAGATATATCGCCACAAAAACTTTAATATGAAAGATATGCACATATTACCTTGCAGCCCCGTCATCTAGTGGCCAAGGATAGCGGGCTTTGGACCCGTTTACATCGGTTCGAATCCGGTCGGGGCTATCTTATGCGAACTCCATCTTCGCGGCGAGGTTCTCCTTTTCCTTTTCACTTAGGCCGAACGCCGCGCGGACCGGATTTGCAATGACCTGCTTGAGAAAATCAGTGCCGTGCATCCTCGCAACGGCGTACAGATTGCAAGCGAGTTCCCCGTTGCGCCACATCTTCGGATCGTCGTCATTTATGGTGACGAGTATCCCGTTATTCGCAAGAGTGTTAAGCTCCAGCACTCGCGCATCGCTTATGCTGCCCAGCGTCAGGTTTGATATGGGGTTCGACTCCAGCCGCACGTTGCCCTCCTTGAACATCTTCCACAGATCGTGCACGGCTCCATAAGTCCTTGCTGGCAGCGGGATTGCATGACCTATGCCGTCTGCGTGGAGCACGCGGAGCGCGGTGAATATGTTACGCAGGTTTTCTTCTTGCGTGGAGCACATCTCGCCGGCGTGCACGGTCCTTTTAAGGTCGGATCCCAGGGTCGCCTCGAATGCCTTTGCGTGAAGCTCAGGCGGGTAGGGAACCTCCCAGCACGCCAGGTCCAGGGCGACGACGCCCTTGTGCTGGTAGGCCAGCGCCGTTTCCGCAATTTCAAGGCCGGTCTCCACGTCGGATTCCCGTCCTATGCAGACTATGAGTGCAGTCCGGACCCCCGTTTCAGCGCTGCCCCTCTTCAGGCCTTCGAGTGCCGCTGCTACCGATTCATCCAGGGACAGACCCTGCTGTGTGCAGTACTGCGGCGCGAAACGCGTCTCGACGTACAGTATGTTCTGCTTCTGCAAAGACTTCACATACTCCTGCGTCATGGCAATTATGCACTCCCGCGTCTGCATCAGGCTGGTGGTAGCGCTGAACTGGTCAACTATGTCGTACGTGCCCCAGCCGCCCCACAGCTCACGCAGCTTATCCGGGGAATCGATAGCCTCGCCGTGGCGCGGCGAAGGATTGCCGAGCCTGTCCTTCTCAGGAAAACTGAATTCCACGTCCCTCTCTTTCGCAAGCTTCAGGACGATCTCTGCAGGAATAGATCCGTCCAAGTGATTGTGGACTAGCGCCTTGGGGATGCCTGCTATCGCCGCGGCCAGCTCAAGTTCCTGCCTCGTGCGCGGGCGAATGTCGGCTAGCGTCATGTGCTCGGCTGGCGGCATGCCCTTGAACTGGTCAAAAGACTCGAAAAGCCGTCCTCGTTCTTCGTTTGCTTGCCTTAGCAGTTCAACACCCCAGCATATGCGCGCCCGCGGCGTCATCCGTCGCGGGCTTCGATTATGAGTTGCGCCTCACCGCTTATATGTTTTGGCTTGCGAACCGTCCGTAAAGCGGGATCGGCACACATGCGCACGTGATATAAACCTAAGGCACAAAACTAATTCTTTGAACACGGCTTTGGGATTAGGTAGACTTAATGATCGAGTGGTACTACTTCGCGCTTATATCGTCCATACTTTTGGGCGTGTACTCGGTGGTTGAGAAGCTGGCGCTCAAGAACGAGCATGCCACCGCGTTCACTTCAGCCTTCAGCATCATCGCCGCGGCGATGTCCCTTCCCCTTCTGCTTTTCGCGAACTTCGACCTCACGTACATGCAGCTGTTTCTCATATTCGCCAACGGCACCATAATGGCGCTCACGTACCTTTTGGCTGCAAGGATCTTCAAGCACGGCAGCATATCGGTCGCGTCTGCGGCCTTCGGCTCGCTGCCTTCGGTGTTCGTCGCGCTGCTAGCGATACCCCTGCTGGGAGAGCACCTGACGGTGCTGCAGTACGTCAGCATAGCGGTCATAAGCGTCATCATATACTTGCTGCTGTTCGAGCGCGGCCTGGGCAAGGATTTCGAGAGCAACAAGTACCGGATCATGGTGTTGGTCAGGTCGCTGCTCGTCGCGATGCAGGCGGTGCTCACCAAATACCTGCTCGGAAGCGTTGACGTCCCGACGCTGCTGTTCCTGTGCGAGATCTTCATGGCCTTCGACTTCGCAGTATTCATATCCGTCAAGTACGGTGGCATAAAGGAAATAGTATTCACCATACGCAGCTACGCTCTTCCAATAATTCTGATGGCGGCGCTGACGGTCGGCTTCAGCCTTACCTATTTCCTGTCACTCACGGGCGCCGACGTGAGCCTCGTAACCCCTGTAAGGAACACAGTCTACGTGGTCATGGCGGTGATCCTGGGTGGCATGCTGTTCAACGAGGACGAGTTGAAGAAGAAGCTTGCCCTGAGCGCCATACTCCTGATATTCACGTACTTGCTCATAGCAGCCTAGCGTGCTTATAAGCGTTGAAAAGAAAGTACATGCGTGATGATACGAGGTATTTCTGATTAGTGATGAAAATTGCAAATCATCTGATCTTTTGGTCAATAGGACCTCGCGAAATTGGCCATGTATTTTGCTTGTTTGCCGCAGCGGACGCAATTGCCCTCGAGCCTGCCCTGGTCGAAGGGTATGTTCGTTATCTTTGCGCCAGTCTCCGCCTTTATGTCGAGCTCGCACTTCGTGTCGCCGCACCAGGGGGCGTGCATTATGCCCTTCTTTTCATCAAGCGTTTTCTTGAATTCGGGATAGTCCCTGACCGCGTGAACGCTGTCGTCAAGGAATTTCTTGGCTTTGCTGTATAGTGATTCGTGAACTTCATCAAGCAACCTGGCCACGGCGGTTTCAAGGTCCTCAAGTTTCACTTCTTCTTTCGCACCCGTATCTCTCCTGGCGCACACCACGACGCCCTTCGCCATGTCTCTCGGACCGACCTCAATCCTGAGAGGAACGCCTTTCATCTCCCACTCGTTGAACTTGAAGCCAGGGGTGTACTCCTCGCGCGAGTCGAGCCTGACCCTGTACTTGTCCGATAGCCGTTGCTCCACCTTGCCCGCGAACTCTATCACCGCTGCCGAAGCGTCGGTCTTCAAAATTGGGACTATCACAATCTGCACGTACGCCACTCGCGGGGGGAGCACTAGGCCCTTGTCGTCCCCGTGCATCGCCACCATGACGCCAAGCTCCCTGGTGGTTATCGCGAAAGTGTTCTGCCACGCGTACTCCGTGGCGCCGTCCTTGTTTAGGAACTTTATGTCGAAGGCCTTTGCGAAGTTCTGCCCGTCAAGATGGAAATCGGGACCCTGCAGAGCGAAACCGTCCGGCATCACGTGCTCTATGCTGAAGCTTGAGAGCGCCCCGGCGAACTTTTCGTTGTCGCTCTTCATGCCGATTATGCCCGGCAGCGCAAGGTAGTCCTTGAGCAGGCGCTCATATATGCCGAGTATGACGTCGCGCTCCTTCTCGGCTTCCTCTTTTGTCGCGAAGACGCTGTGGCCCTCATTCCAAAGGAACTCCCTGGTCCTTATGAAAGGCGTAGGGTGCTTGAACTCCCACCGGACTACGTTGTTCCACTGGTTATACCTTAGGGGAAGGTCCCTCCACGACCTTATCCACTTTGCGAAGCTGACGTACATTATGGTCTCGGAAGTGGGCCTCACGGCAAGCCTCTCTGGAAACTTTGCGCCTCCGGCCTCGGTAACCCACGCGACCTCTGGGTTGAAGCCCTCCATGTGCTCCTTCTCCTTCATGAGGAGGCGATCGGGTATGAAAAGCGGGAAGTAGGCGTCCTCGATCCCGTCCTTCTTGAACTTTGCGTCGACGGCCTTCTTTATCTCCTGCCATGCGAAGTAGGATGAGGGACGAAGCACTATGGTGCCAGACACCTCGCCATAGTCTATGAACCCCGACCTTGTGAGGACCTGGGGGTACCACTCCGAGAAATCCTCGGCCTTCCTGGCGGTTATGCCCTTGTCCTTTTCCTTCGCTTTGTCCTCCACGCCTACCACTTGACTTCGAGTTTCCTCAGCTTCTTCCTAAGGTCTTCATTATTCTTGAACAGTATCGCTTTTAATCCCGCACGCTTGGCGCCGTCGACGTTGTTCTTCTGGTTGTCTATGAACACCGCCTCCTCGGGCTTGACGCCGAGCTTGTGCGCTGCGTAAAGGTATATCTCCTTGCCCGGCTTTCTGAGGTGGATGTAGCAGGACGCGAATTCGCGGTCGAAGACCTTCGCGTAGGGCTTCATCACCTTTATCGTGTACGTGTACCTGGACATATCGACGTTCGTGAGATAGGCGACCTTGTAGCTCTTAGACAGCTTCCTTGCCTCCCTCATTAGCGGCCTATTGAGCCTGCCCTCCTTGACGTACGCCTCGTACCACTTTATGTCCTTCTCCTCTATGCCTAGCTTGTGCGAAACCATCCGGTCGAAATCCATCTGTGATATCTCGTCCTTGTCGAGCCAGCTCCAGGGCCTCCCCTCTATTATGCGCTTTATCTTCCTCACGCTAACTCCGCTTATCTTTGACAGGTAAGGGTAGTAGTGATCGTCGTTGGAGAAGTATATCAGCACGCCGCCTATGTCGAATATTATCGCTTTTATCGTGTAAACACCAAGGCAAACAAAGGCATGACAAGAAATATATATTGCATAATATAAGATTTAAAAGCGAGGGGTTGTGGCGTAATCTGGCAGCGCGGCAGGCTCCAGATGTTTAAAAATTATTGAGCCGCAAGGCGATGACTGAGATTTGGAGCGATGAAACAAGATGATTCGCTAGAAGTTACCTGCAAGTTCGGGTTCAAATCCCGGCAACCCCAGCCTGACTTTCTGTTTGCCCATTGAAAATAACTTAACGTGAGCGCATGAGACTTTTGTCACTGAACATATGGGGTGGCAGACTGAAGGAAAAGCTAATTCCCTTTCTGGCCGACTCGGCAAAATGCACAGACATGTTCTGCTTCCAGGAGGTCCTTGATGTCGATAAGGCTGAAAAGTACGAATGGAGCAAGATGTCGAAGTTCAATGACGCCTTTGCAAAGGAAGGAACGGCGGAAGACGAAAGGATTTTTGACAGCCTGAAAGACACCTTTCCCGGGTTTGGCCCGCTTCTCACGCAGCCGTACTCCAATGGAGGCGCGCGTCTGGCCACGTTTGTCACAAACAGAACAAAAGTCATAGGTGGCGAAGCGCATTCGCTGCCGGTCGAGATCAGGCAAACAGTGAATGGCGATGAGCAGAGGTGCAGGCCGATTCTGCAGCATACGCGCATGGAGAGCGGAGGCAGGCAGTACAACATCGTGAATTTCCACGGCATATGGGTGTACCTCAAGTGGCATTCCGACACGCCCGAGCGCTTCGAGCAATCGGACGCAATCACCAAATTCATCGGAAAGCTAAAGGGCAGGACGATACTCTGCGGAGACTTCAATTTGAGCCCTGACACGGAAAGCCTGCGCATGATCGAAGATGCGGGCATGAGAAACCTCGTCAAGGAGTTCGGCATAAAATCCACGCGCAGCGAGATGTTCCCGAAAGGCCAGGACCAGTTCGCCGATTATGTGCTCGTGTCGGAGGATGTCGAGGTGGATGGGTTCGGCACACTGGACGAGACAGTATCGGACCATCTGCCACTCTACCTTGATTTCAAGTAGCTGCCTTGCTAGCGCAAAAGGCTTGGCACGTTGCCTATCAGGGCCTGGTATGCCTCGCACGACGTCCAGCAGTTCGGCTCCTTGCCCTTTGCAAGGTCGCTCCGCACTTTCTCGGCCTCCGCGCCGTGCCAGATTTTCCTAAGGTCGTAGCCGCATTCGCGCACGTTGCCTATCTTCCTGTTCCACATGATGGACGGAAAGACGTTGCCCTGGGCGTCCATGAACAGCGATGCGTCAAGGCTTCTGCTCCGTATGCCCGCGCTGCCCGTCTCAACGAAACGCAAGAGCCTCCTTATGAAAGCGCCCTCGATTATCTGGATCGGGTCCAGCTCCGCCTCCCTGTTCCCCAGTATGTACCTCAGCTCCTCGGCGGCGGCCGACCGCTCTGGAGACAGTTCCAGCTCTTCGTTGTTGTAGTAGTTCTCCGAAGTCTGGGCGAGGTTTATGTGGAAGTCGTTGTGCCTTATGCCGGGGATTTCGGCACGCACCGCATCGAACGTCCTGGCAAACTGCCCGAGATTGAATGCGCTCAGGGTGTACCCGAATTCGACGTGCAGATTCTTGTGCTCGCCGCTCAGCGCCTTTAGGGCCTTGAACATCCGCAGGGCCTTGTCGTAGTTCCCTGGAATTCCTCTCGTCTTGTCATGAAGTTCGCGATGGCCGTCAAGGCTGACGGTTATGGCCGCCCTCGGCAGGCCGAGCTCGAGAATCTCCCTTACCCGCGCAACCTCGGTCTCCAGGTTGCAGAGGGAATTCGTCGGGCACGTGAACATGTAAAGCCCCTTGGAGTTTTCGCTAAAGGACTTGACGACTCCGACCACGTCGCTCCGAACGAACGGCTCGCCGCCGGTCAGGGCCAGCCACCTGAAATAGCCGTTCTTCCTCGCGAACTCCTCGATCTCCCCTCCAGTGAGTTCGCCGTGCGGCTTCGTGCGCCAGATGTTGCACGTGCGGCACCTGGACTGGCAGGCGTACGTGACGGCGAAGTTCAGCTTGTAAGGCCGATCCAGCCGGCTAAGATTAGACGAGGCCGCTGTCAGAAACATGCCCAACACCCGATTGTCCATGTTTCTGGTTTTGCTTCCCAAATTTATTTATTTATGCCCTGGCATACCTATTCATGGCAAAGAAGATCATTCCGGGCAAGCTGTACGCCAGAATAAGGATGTCGATCCCGATATTCTACGTAAACGCGATAATAAGGACGCGAGACGGCGTGCTACTCGGGAAACGGAACAACGAGCCTGCAAAGGGAAAGATCTGGTACATCAGAGGCAGGGTCTGGCTGGGGGAGACACCTGAGAGGGCCGTGCTGCGCAAGGTGAAGGAGGAGACCGGCCTCAACGCGAGAGTCAGCGACTTCGTCGGCCTATACTCGACCGTCTTCAAGGACGATAAAACGACGCAGACTATGAACGCCGTGTACGTTGTCGACGCAATAGGTGGAAGACTGCAAATGGACAGAAGGCATTCGGAATTCGTGTTTTTGAAAAGCATAGGCAGAAACCTGCACCCGTACATCAAGCGCACGCTTTCGGACAGCAAGGTCTTCGCTGGAAAAAGAAGGGTGGAAAAGGGACGGAGGAAGACCTACGCTTTCGTGATCAAACAGGGCTAAGGCGGCCGGCGCGCTCGGACCCGCTTACTACCGAGTAGTTCACGGAGTACACGCACCTGTTTTTCTTCAGCACGCCGAAAAGCTCCCTCGTCTTGATCGCGCTCGCGTCTATGTTGAGCACGTCTATGCATACGCCGGGCCTGTGCTGGTGCATCTCGATCTTTATCGCGTCCTTGAACTTGTGGAGCACGTCGGAGACCTTGTTCTTCTCGGACTCTGCGTAAGTTAGCACGAAGACACTCTCCACATTCCCCTTCAGCGAATCCAATCGTTCGTAGTCGTTAAGCATGCTCGTGACCGCGCTCCTTAGCATCTTCGACCTGCTCTTGAAACCCAGCCGCTTCTGTATCTTCTCGAGCTGCTTAAGTTCGTCCTTGTCGATGGAGATGCTGAGTATCTCCATTCAGTCGACCCCGCTATTTTGCCTTACGAAGCACGCCCTGCACCTGGGCTCGTATGAGTCGTTGCCTCCCACCATTATCAAGTCCCCGAACACCTCCTTGCCTTCCCTTACCCTCTGCGAGAAGGTGGCCTCGCCCCCGCACTTGCAGCATATGGAAGTAAGGCTGTGTATCGCGTCGGCCCTGGCCAGCGGCTCCACGGTGCCCTTGAATGGCGCTCCGGTGTGGTCGCGGTTGAGCATCGAGACGTAGACTATCTTGCCCGCGAAGGCCAGCCGGTCCAATGCTTTGGCCATGAACTCGCCCTCCCCCCAAAGCTCCACCTCGTCTATTCCCACGACGTCGAAGCCCGCGCTGTCCTTCTCGATCTGCGCAATGCCGGCGCGCGACGTGCCGATCACCGCCGCCTGAAGCTTGATGCCCTTGTGCGTGACGACCATCTTCTCGTCGTACCTCTTGTCTATGTCGGGCTTGAAGAGTATTATCTTCTTCCCTGAGCGCGCCTCGCGCTCGAGGAACTCTATGAGCCTCGACGTCTTGCCCGAGAACATCGGCCCCGTAATCGCTATTATGCTTCCGCTTTTGCCATCCATCATCGAAAGAACCCGTCCGGTATGAATTGCGTGCGCATAATTTAAAGCGTACTTGTCAGCAAAGGTTCGCGAAGTAAATCTTCCCGTTCTCGCCGCCAACGGGCTTTGCTAATAAACCCTCCGCATAAAACCACTTTCTGAGCAAAATGTTGAATTTATGAACTGGTTTGAATACTTTAGCAAAGCCTACTGGACGCGATATTAAATAAATGTGGGTCTACATAGCATCGGTGCGTGGCGTTGATAAAGGCAAAGAAGCTCAATCCAAATCCGCAGTTCGACTTCGACCTGCGGCTGCCGATGCACGAGGCAGTGACCTCGCCCGGCGGGTCGGTGCTGGCCCCAGTCCAGCTCGTGACGCTCAAGGGCGAACCCCACATAGTGGAGCTCACAGCCACGGACTGGAGGAGCGGCGGGCTTACCGCTAGGCTCATGCCTTCCAGGACTTCCTCCAGCTCCACCACAACGCTGAACATCCTAGTGTCCCCTGCGACGCAGCCAGGGAACTACCTCTTCACAGTCAATGGCTCCGCGAGCGTGCCCGGTCATCTTCCCGCCGTGAGTGAGGACACGATAATGATCGTGGTGAAAAAGAATCCTAATGACAATCGCAAGCAGGAGGGACAGGGCCAGCAGAACCCCGCAGGGCAGTGGCAACCCACCGCAGGCTCCGCTTCTTTCCCAACCGGGCTCAAGCCCTCCGCAAGCGCCGCCGGCACGGCCACGGCGGGCCATGGCGCGGGCGTCATCATATTCCTCATAGCAGCCTTCGTGGCGATCCTAGCGCTCTCTTACCTCTACGGTCTCAGCCAGAACCCGGCGTATACGGGCTGGAACCCCCTCAAGGACGTGCTGAAGAGTCTGGGCCCCACAAGGAACTGCATCCAGGCTGCCACTGGCGGTTATTTCGGTAACGTGCCGCTGAAGCCCGATTGCAGCGACACAAACAACGTGGCCGAGCCCACCACGGTCGACGGTCAGGACATAGGCACCCTGACATACGCCCAGGTCCCGTGCTATTTCAGCGGCTCATACACCCCGTACCAGTGTGAGGGGTCGGGGCAGAGGCCGACCCACAACTGCCCGAGTGGCACGCACCAGGTGGCCAGCATCTGCATAGCTAACACGTGAGAGATGTCGGCGGACGCTTATACACGTTCCTCATTTTCGTTATCGGGACGAAACACAAATACACGGAACGCAAGTGAGAGTACGGGCAAGCTGAACGGACTCTTGACTTTATGAGCAACCTTCTGACTTTATGAGCAGGAAGGGCTTTATGAGCAAAGCCCAGCCAACGGAAACGTTTAAATCTGTGGAGACGCATCTTAGTCAAGAAGAAGTGAGTCTATGCTAGGTGAGATGCTCGGCCTCGTACTCGCGCAGTTCGGCGCGGCCCAGCAGGTGCTCTACGGGATCATCCTCGGCATCGTGCAGGGCGTGGCCGAATGGCTGCCAATAAGCAGCAAGACCCAGGTCCTGGTCGTTTCCACCTACCTGCTCAACCTCAACTTCCAGCAGGCGTACACCTTCGGGCTGTTCATGGAGATAGGCTCGGTCATAGCGGCGGTCATATACTTCAGGAAGGAGCTTGTGTCGCTTGTGCAGGTGCTTCTGGGCTCCCCGGACGCAAAAAAAAGAAAGCTCTTCGTCTACGTACTGACTGCAACGGTCGTCACAGGAGTCATAGGCACTCCACTATACCTTTTCGCGGACTCCATAACCGGCCTTGCAGTCGGGATACCTATGCTCATTATCGGCGCGGTTCTGATACTCGACTCCGTCCTCATATGGCACTCAAGGAGAAGGCGGGACGCAGGCAGGATGGGCGCGAGGAAACTCGATGACCTCAAGATGAAGGACTTTGTCATAGTGGGCGCCATGCAAGGCATAGCCGCGCTGCCGGGAGTCAGCAGGTCGGGCATAACGACCAGCACTCTTCTGCTGATGGACGTCGAACCTGACGAGGCGTTCCGGTTGTCTTTCCTCGTAGGAATATTCGCGGCGGTCGCGGCGTTCAGCCTCACGCTCATAGTCTCGCACTCAAACGTATCCGCATCGCTTGCGGCGATCGGCCTGACCGGAGTCGTGGCCGCGATCGTTACTTCATCGATCGTGAGCATCTGCCTGATAGACTTCCTGATAAAGGTAGCAGGCAAGTCGAAGATAGTTTATGTGACCGCCGCGCTGGGCATCATCGCGATAGCTGGAGGAGTCATCTATTTGGCGCTGGGCCTTGGCGTTGCCTGACGGCGCGGCGAAAAAGAGGCGACAATATGGCTACGCGCTACGAAATCCCTTTCAGGTTATTCTTCATCGGGCGAAGGGCGGTGCGCAGGCGCGTCTACTCAGGGGGCATGAAGAGGATAGACATCCGCGACGGCCAGACAGTGTCGGCGATGGGAAAGAATTTCACGATAAGCGTCAGCGACGGGGCCGGAAAAAGCTCCAGGGCGCGCACGGAGAACGACACGGTAAACATCCTGCTCGCCGAGGGAATCGACGGCAGGCAGAAAAACAAGCACGTAAGCCTGCTGGCGAGGAAGGCTATATCAAAGAGCGTCATGCCCGACCTGGCTGCGAAGGTCGATGGCATCAACGCCAGGCACTTTTGCTTTGGGCTCAGCCGCCTCGGCCTTAAGGACCAGAAAGGCAGGTGGGGAAGCTACTCGAAAGGCACCAACAGCATCTACCTCAACTTCAGGCTGCTCTTCGCCCCGGAGGACGTGCTCGATTACGTGATCGTGCACGAGCTGGCCCACATCAAGGAACTGAACCACTCCCGAAACTTCTGGAGGCTGGTGGAAAACGCGATGCCAGATTACAAGGAGAAAAGGAAGTGGCTAAGGAAGAACGGCGCAGCGCTGGGACCTTCGATTGCGCCCAAGCCTCCTCAGAGCTGAATCCTGCCGCACTTTGTGTTCGAGCATATGAACCCGAGCGCCTCTTCGAGGGTCTTCCTGTCGAATTTAAGCCCTAGCATCTCTATGAGTGCGCGCAGGTTTTCTTCGTTTGTTTCCTTGCCGTTTATGGACAGGAAATAGAAAGCATAGACGTAAACCAGATGGTTCTGGGCGTACCTGACTGAAAGCGCATCGGTTACCTTCTCATCGAATTCCAGGCCGATCGTGCTCATGACATTCTCAAGATTTTCCTTGCTTTTGTCCTTCAGCGCAAAGGTCAGAAGCTGCAGCGCAGACACGTAGGGCAGCGTGCGCTTGCTCATCGCCAGCAGTAGTTCGTCGTCCTTAAGCATTCCCTTGAACTGTGAAAGAAGTATCGCCTCCGACGTGGCGGATATTGATTCCAGAACCGCCTTTACGACGTCGTAATCATAGTTCCTAAGCAGTACCGACGACTTCGCTCCTTCGCCCGGACTGTCGTTGTTTGCCGTTGAATCACCACGAATTGAAGAATAACATGGCAAGCATTAATAAGCATCTGGTCGCCCTCCCTGCGCCGGACATTCGAAGGAAAGCATGATGCGCAGCGTTTGGAAACGTTTTTAAGAGTGCGACTGTAATGTATCACCGATAGAATGGACTTCGTCCTAATAGCAGTGGGAGCGATAGTGCTCATAGTATTGCTTGCCGTCGTACTCATCTTCAACGGCTTCGTCTCGAAAAGAAACCGCGTGCAGAACGCGTGGTCGCAGATAGACGTCCAGCTGAAGAGAAGATACGACCTGATACCCAACCTTATCGAAACGGTCCGGGGCTACGCGAAGTACGAGAAGAGCGTGCTCACGCAGGTGACGCAGCTAAGGAGCGCGATCGTCACGGGATCGGTGAAGGAGAAGGCCGAGGCAGACAACAAGCTGACCCAGACTCTCAAGAGCATCTTCGCGGTCGCCGAGAGCTACCCCGACCTCAAGGCCTCGGAGACGTTCAAGAACCTGCAGGACGAGCTCGAGAACACTGAGGACAAGATATCCTTCGTAAGGACGTCCTACAACGACTACGTGCTCGACTACAACAACGCGCTGCAGCAGTTCCCAGGAAACGTCCTCGCAGGGCCGTTCAACTTCAAGCCCGCGGAGTTCTTCCAGACCGAGAGCGAGGCGGAGAAGCAGCCGGTAAAAGTTGACTTCAGCGACATGGCAGGGAATCAATATGCAAAGAAAAATCCCGCGGCCAAGGCGCAGGCCGCAAAACCTGCAAGGAAGCAGAAGGGCAAGTGATACGTAATGGCTAGTTTCTTCGACGAGATAGCCCGCAACCGGCTCAAGTCGAT
>CABMGC010000040.1 GCA_902385515.1 uncultured archaeon | reverse complement strand
GGCGAGCTCCCTCTCCCGCTTCTTCTCCGCATCGATCCACTCCTTGTAGTCGTCGATTATGTTGTAGATTACCGGCTCGTCTATTATCTTTACCTTCGCGGCCTCGCTTTCGGCCTTTGCGTCGTCTTCGACCGCCACATTGAAGGCGAGGACAATCGCGCTATAGGGGTCGGCCGCGCGCATCGCGAACGCATCCAGCACGTCCCTTCGCGACACGTTGCCTATGCCTTTCTTGCTTATCTTTATGCCTTCGTTGCTGAGGAGCCTTGACAGCGCCTCAAGGCTGCCGATCGTGTCCGCCTTGAGGGATATGCCGACCTTGTCTATGGCGAATATGTCCTTGATCTCTGTTGAAATCTCGGACTCGTAATCCTCGTCCTCGGTGGATATTATCAGCGATCCCGGCAACGCATCATCAAGCCCCACTCCGCTTATCTTGACTCCCGACGCTGCCGCCACGGAGTCGACGTAATAGTACTTGCTCGCAGTGTCCCGCATCTCCTGCAAGGGCTTGGGCTTCAGCAGCGCCCTTATTCTTGCTGTGCCGACGCCGTTTGGCGTTGCGAACGCCACGGTGTCGTTTACTTTCAGCGATCCATTGTAGAGCATGACGTCTATGGTCGTGCCTAGGCCCTTCTCCTCCTTCTTCTCGAGTATGCTTCCCTTGCCCGGGCCTTTAACCTCTATGTCGAGCCTGTCCTCAAGGAAGCGCTGCGCGATTCCCGCCACAAACACGAGCATCTCGGCGATGCCTTCGCCCGTCTTCGCGCTGACCGGAAGTATAACTATCTCCTTCTTGAAGTCGGTGACGCGGTCGAACCTCTCGCTCGCGAAGCCGAGCTCGCCCAGCTTGCCTATGAGCTCGTACAGCTTGGCCTCGAACCGCTCCGTCACGTCAGGATTCTGCTTAGCCAGAGACTCGAGTATGCTGCCAGTCCCCTGGTTCCTCCAGCCGGTTATCAGGTCGACCTTGTTGGCCGCTATGACGAAAGGCGTCTTGTACTCCTTGAGTATGTCGATTGCCTCGTATGTCTGGGGTTCGAAGTTCTTCGTGACGTCGACCACGAGTATAGCGAGGTCGGCTACCGCGCCGCCCCTCTTCCTCAGGTTGGTGAAGACCTCGTGGCCAGGAGTGTCTATGAACAGCAGGCCGGGAATGGTTATCTTTATCTTGAATTTCTTCAGCACGTTTCCCGACAGCTTCTCTATGACGTCAATGGGCACCTCGCTCGCGCCGATGTGCTGGGTTATCGCGCCAGGCTCCTTGTTGGCCATCGTCGTGTTCCTGACCTTGTCAAGCAGGCTGGTCTTGCCGTGGTCGACGTGACCCATTACGCAAATTATCGGCTGCCTAATCATCCAAACCACAAATCATCGGTTGTCTCCGCTGCCTTGTATCTTTCCGCGCTCCGCCCTGCTCCTGAGCTTCTCGAGGTTCCTGGAGGCAATCTCCTCCAGGGAAAGGTCAAGGTCTGTCGCGAGCTGGCTGACATACCACAGCACGTCCCCGAGCTCGCCTATTGCCTCCTCCTTGTCCACTTCCTTGTTGTCGCGCATCCGCTTCTTTATCTTGTTGTTGATCTCTCCAACTTCGGCGGAAAGCCCGAGCGCAGGATAGTATATCTTGTATATTTCAGGATATGCCGCGGTCTTTTTAGCGTTATTCTGGTATTCGTCAAGATGCATGTGAACTCCCCTAATCTATCGACTTAAAGATATTTAACGGGCGGCTATTTGAAATCTTTGATGTGCCTCACAAAAGATAATTTTGTCGCAGTTATGAGTTTCTCGTCTGCAGTGTAGAGTTTTGAATTACTATTTATCGCCAATGCGACATAGGTCGCAGCGTAAATAGAAATGTTGTACTTGATGGCCACGTCCATGGTCTTTTGAATAAGATCCGCATCGAAATTGTGCACGATAAAAGTGTAATTTTTAAGCGCTTCCGCAATTAATTTCAGCTCGGATAAAGTAAAATTATTTACCTTCGAATAGCGCACCGCACTCATAACTTCATAAAAAAGCAAGGTAGGTTCGATGATACTTAATTGTCCAGAAATTAATGAGTCTCTCAATTTATGAGCAGTATCGGAGTATATTTCGTTTATGAAAAACTTAGCTATGACGCTAGCATCAGCTACTATTTGCTCCATATCTCTCATCTCTGAGTTTCCTTATAACTAAAGTAACGTCACTCTTGTGTTTCTTTTGTGAATTGAATATTTTGTCAGTTAGCGCTACGGCTAAAGCCAGATTTTTTTGTTCGTTTATCTTTTCCTTGATGAATTCTCTTATCTCCGCCGACCAATTTATATTGGCATTTTTCATATTCGCCTTTGTGGTCTTGTCGACCTTGATGAGAATCTGCTCTTCGTTTGCCATGCATTCACTATATATACGGTATATATCATATAGATATGTATAAATAGATTACCTATAGGAGTGCAGGGGATGAGATTTGAACTCACGCACCCACAAAGGGAACGGGTCCTAAGATCCATTAGGTCTCACTTGAACATCGAAAGATACTTCTTCTCATATTCTTTGTGGTCTCCTATGAAAAATACAGTCCTTGTTTTTGCTGTTTTGTCAATCAAGTAAAGCGCACGGTAATTGCCGATTTCAAGGACCCATATGTCTGGATGCTTCTTTAGAGTTCTTGCTGGATGCAATGTGCTTAGTGCTCGTAATTTCTTTTTTATTCGCTCATGCGACGCTTTGTCTAGTTTGTTCAGAATAGCTAATGCCTCATCGGTAAGAAGAACTTCATATTCTTCAGTAAGAGAAGACATAAAATCAGCTCATATTTCTTTTATGTTATGGAGTTTGGTCTTGCCTGCCCGAAGTTTTCGAAGTGCGGGTGCAGCGTCCTTATACAACAACTCTTCAATAATTTCTTCCTTTGACTTGACCATTCCATATTTTGCCGCAAGCTCCATGGCGCCAACTCTGAAAATGTCGGCTTTTGACTTAAAGACTCCAAGCTGCAGTAATCTCTCTACTGCTTCTTCAACGCTACCTTCATATTGCAACATGGTAGATTTCATACAGATTTACCTCTAACAGATATACAACTTTTGTATATATAATACTTTCGGAGATTTGAGAACTCAGACACTTTTGTAGGTTAAGCGACCGGCCGAAAAATAATTTTTAGTGAAGCTTACTGCGGTTTTGACATCGAAACGCTTGCAAGTATAGATGTCTGCGCTGAAGAAAGGAAAGGGTTTGTCCCAAGCATAAAAATGCACTCCGGACGTTTCCCAGTGCATCCACCCGGCCCATCCAAATTTCTTGGATTTGTGTGTCACTGGATTAGTTAATTTCTTCATCCTGAGCACTTTGCATAGCTTCAACAAGTACGCAGATATTTCTTCTTCGGCAATTGAATGGTCACACCTGCCTTCGATGACCAGTCTTTGGCGGTAAATGCTGGGCGCTAAATCACGCATATCGCTACCTTTTTAATTCGGTTTGTTCTGAAATATGAACTTGATCTAAAATATGCAGGGGATGAGATTTGAACTCACGCACCCACAAAGGGAACGGGTCCTAAGCCCGTCGCATTTGGCCAAGCTCTGCCACCCCTGCATAAGTATAGAGTTAGGCACACAGCATTTATATTGTTTCATTGAGACGTTAATTGAGATATTATGCTGAACGCCAAGTACTTCAGGGAAAACGAAGCGGCCATCAGGAAATCGCTCGAAACAAGGAAGAGCGACTACCGCTTCGACGACCTTCTCGCCTTCGAAAGCGAAGTGAGAAAGATAAATGGCCAACTGCAGGAACTGAAGACGAAAAGGAACAAGGGCACGATCCAGGTCTCCGAATCCAAGAAGGCGGGCAAGCCCACGGACGAGAATCTCATGTCCGAGCTGGCGGAATACAAGAAGGGCATAGAGACGCTTGAAGCGACCCTGCCCGAGGTCGAGGGGAAGCTCAATTCGCTCATGTGGAACGCGCCGAACATACTCCACGAGAGCGTGCCTTACGGGAAGGACGACACAGAAAACGTCGAGCTTAGGACATGGGGGACCAGGAAGATAACAAAAATTCCGGGGCACGAAGAGGTTCTTAGCAAGCTCGGCCTCATAGACCTTGAGCAGGCTGCCAAGGTCGCGGGCGCCAGGTTCTTCTACCTCAAGGGGGACCTCGCGCTGCTCGAGCAGGCCCTCATACATTTCGCGATAGAGGAGCTTGTCGGGAAAGGCTACACGCTCATAGCACCGCCGCTTATGCTGAAGAAGGAGTACTACAAGGGGGTCACCGCCCTCGGGGACTTCGAGGAGGCGCTGTACCGCGCCGCAGACCCGAAGGAGAGCTCGGAAAAATCTGACCTCGAGCACATCGACGAGGAGCTCTACATGATATCGACCTCCGAGCACCCGATCGCCGCCATGCACGCAGGGCAGGTCTTCGCGGCGAAGGACCTTCCGAAAAGGTACATCGGCTTCAGCCCCTGCTTCAGGAGGGAGGCCGGGGCCCACGGAAAGGACAGCAAGGGCATATTCAGGGTGCACCAGTTCTACAAGATAGAGCAGTTCATCTACTCGAAGCCGGAGGACTCCTGGCCGCTCCATGAGGAGCTAATACAGAACGCCGAATCGCTCTTCCAGAAGCTCAACATCCCGTACCACGTAGTCAACATATGCACGGGCGACATAGGAACGGTGGCTGCTAAGAAGTATGACATCGAGGCGTGGATGCCCGCCCAGCAGAAATACAGGGAGGTCGTCTCCGGATCGAACTGCACTGACTGGCAGTCGCTAAGGCTCGACATAAAGTACGACGACAAGGGGGAGAGGAAGCACGTCCACACGCTGAACTGCACCGCCATAGCGACGAACAGGACGATGGTTGCAATAGTGGAAAACTACGTCAACGATGACGGGACGATAACCGTGCCTGATGCACTGGTCCAGTACATGGGTAAGGACAGGATAACCGCGGCTAAGCAGGGCTGACGGACCGAAGGGAGTATCCCATGAAGCAAGAGTACGAGATGATAAAGGAGATAAAGAGGCTCAAGTCAGTCCGGGGAGCCGGGACCGAGCTAATCAGCGTCTACATCCCCGCAGGCTACCAGTTGAGCGAGGAGACCAACAAGCTTCGGCAGGAGAGCAGCTCTTCGAGCAACATCAAGTCGAAGTCGACGAGGCTCAACGTCCAGGGCGCGCTCGAGAAGATACTCCAGTACCTCAAGCTCTACAGGGAAACGCCGAGGAACGGGCTTGTCATATTCGCAGGCAACATATCCAAGGACCAAAGATCGGACAACATCGAGCTCTTCTCCATGGAGCCGCCGATGCCGCTCAAGGTCAACATCTACAGGTGCGACTCGACGTTCCTGCTCGGGCCGATAGAGGACATGATCGAGGCAAAGGACATGTACGCGCTCCTGGTAATGGACGGCAGGGAGGCCACCATCGCCACGCTCAAGGGCTCGCACATACAGGTCGTCAGGCGCCATCACTCTATGGCCCACGCGAAGATGAGCAAGGGAGGGCAGAGCGCGGGCAGGTTCGAGCGCGCCAGGGAGGAGGATATCGAGTTCTACTACAACACGATATCGGAGTCCATCAACGACCTGTACCAGGCCAGTGAGTTCAAGCTCAAGGGCCTAATAGTCGGAGGACCGGGTCCTGCGAAGGAGAACTTCATAAGGAAGAACAAGCTGAACTACCAGGTCAAGATCCTTGGAGTCTTCGACACGGGCTACACCGACGAGACAGGGCTTAACGAAATAGTAGAGAAGGCGCACGAGCTGCTTACGGAAGTGGAGGCCTCGCAGGAGAGGAAGATACTCGAGAGGTTCAAGGCCGAGATAGCAGGCAACGGCCTCGCAGTGGCGGGCTACGAAAAGGTCAAGGAAGCGCTCGAGAAGAACAAGGTCCACTCCCTGATAATCAACAACGAGCTGGAGCTGCACAGGACGACCTACAAGTGCAGCGTCTGCGGCAGGACCGACATAGCGTACATCGAAACTGGCGGCAACAGGCACTTAAGGCACGAGGAGGACAACGGGTCGCTGACGGTGATCGAGGACAAGGACGCCGTCGAGGAGCTGATCGAAATGGCGGACAAGTCCGGCACCGAGACCGTTTTCGTTTCGAGCGAGAGCTCCCTTGGAAAGGAGTTCCTCATGGGCTTCAGGGGCCTGGGGGCAATTCTAAGGTACAAGTGACAAGCGCGGAAATGGGCAATTCAGCAGGCAACCCGACAGCAGTTCACACTCGAAAATAGCGACGGATTTGCCCAAAATCCATTAGTAACTGCCACTACTCGCAGGCCCGCATACCCTTTTTAAACCTAATCTTCGGAGATACGTACTGCAACTTTTAAGGTGCTTTATTGGGAGAGAGGGCATTCAGTCTTTACGACATGGAAGAATTCCTTAGGGAAGCGGGAGCAGAGCGCGTCACGGAGGACGCCGTGCTCAACCTTGAAAAAGAGCTTGAGAAGCTCACGGAATCGGTGGCCAATCGGGCGCTAAGGTACGCGGCCCACGCAGGGAGAAGGAAGCTCATAAACAAGAACGACGTCATGCTCACGCGAAGCAGCTCGAACTACACCGGCCTTGGCTCAAACCGGAGATCGATCACGAGTTACAGGAAGCCCAGTGCCTTGAGGAGAAGGCCGAGTATCACAAACCCGGTCTCCATAAGGCAGAGATAGAGGGTCACCTGCTTTTCCCTCATCCTCCCCATATTCATTACTAGATGGGTGAGGCTGTATATGCTCTTACCGTACGGAGCCGCAAGCGTGCCGTCCTTCTGCCTTATCCCGAGATCGCGGACGTCGAATTTTCTCCTAAGATGCAAGAAGAACTCGATTACCCATGGCGCGAACACTATCATGCCGAAGGCCTCGGCGTTGCCCATGACCATTATGGCGACCAGGATCGCTCCTATGGCGTAGGTGAAGCTGTCGCCCGGGATTATCCTTGCCGGATACTTGTTGAAGGGAAGGAACGCCACCAGCGACGCGAACATCAGCGCGGACAGCAGCGCCCCGATATAGATGTTCGGCTGGAAGATGATGAAATAGGCTATGAAACCAAGGCTTGCGATCATCGCCATCCCTGGCTGCAGGCCGTCGAAGCCCCCAAGGAGGTTGAACGCGTTGGAGACGAAGATCACCGCCAAAGGAAGTATGAGGACGGGATAGAGAAGTCCGAAGTCCACCGGGCCGAGGAAAGGCACAGTTATCGTGCTGACGCCAGCGTTTATCGCCATGAGGGGCAGCGCACCCACTACAGTCAGGAGCGGTTTCTGCCACTTCTTAAGGCCCTGCTTTATGTCTTTGATGCCGGTGGCCATTATCCTCTTCGACTTTACGTTTATGTCGTCCAAAAATCCGACCAGAGCTATGAGCGTTATCGACAGGGCGACCGCGAGCAGGTCGGATATGTTTAGCACCGGGCTAAACGCCCCGATGCTCCCGCCGAACGCGTACGTTAGCATTCCTGTGATCAGGCCGAAGACCACCGCGATGCCTCCGCTGCTCGGAAGTATCTTCGGCTTTCTGCGGTTGCTCGTCTCCTTGTTGTGATCCTCCGCCACCACGCCCGAGCTGTACATGTACCCCATCACGAACTCCGTCGCGATCGCGGTGATTATAAAAGCGATTATGGCGGGCACTATGAGCGTAAGGAAGGTAGTATAAGCCATGGCTAATATTCGTCGGGCACTAATAAAAAGCTTGTGCCAGGGGCGCCGACGGCGCGCATCATGCGCGCGAGACGTTGTATTTCAGATCCGCAAGCTCGCAGCGGAAGTAGGCGAAGTTGCCCTTCTCAAGGTCCCATGAGAACTCCAGTTTGGTCGGCAGCGCCACCCCGTCGAAATCCTTGTAGTCGGTTGCAATGGCGGACCACTCCTCAAGGCCATATTTTTTGCCATTTGAGTAGTACCCATCGGCAGTCATCTTGAGCTTGCCCTCCTCGCCGAAATGAAGCAGTACTGATGCGGTAACCCCGCCGCTGCGCACGGTCAGCCTCGCGGACGTGTCATCTATCATCTGCCAATGCACTTGGTTGGACAGCCAAAATGAAGGAAACCACACAGTCTCCGCAAGATAAAGAAGAAGCTCGGTCTGGTCCATCTCGGTGCCAGACTTCCTTGCGAGAGGTATGAAACCGAGCAGGCTTGTTGACCTGAAACCGTGCGACTCGCGAAACTCGTCTTTGTTAAGAACTGAGAAAATCAGGAAATTGTGCAGAGTAAGGCTGCGCGTAAACGAAGCATGGTCTGTTTTGAAGTTCTGCTTTGAAGTGAAGCGTTGCCAGCCCTGTTTCACGGTGTCCCGGAGCGTACCAATCTGCTTCGCGTCAGCATCAGCCACCGTCTCCTTCCCGACAAGGTGGATTTCACGCAAATACCTCTGCACGGGATCAGGCAATCCATAAAGGCTCTCCTCGGTCACAATAGTTGTAGTGGCAGTGTAACCTGCCGCATTCGCCATCGAAGCATCACCATCGTCCATGACTACCAACACAGTTCATCAGACATTATGCTTCTTAAGCATATGCAATTGTTGCTTGATGTAGTCGAATCCGCTGTCCCACGACTTCGATGATGAGATGTCGATTCCATGCTTTTCGAGGAGCTTCTGCGGATTTTGCGATCCTCCAGCTGCAAGTATTGCCTCGTAATCCTTGGCGAACGCAGTGCCTTCCTCCTTGTACCGCTGAAACATTGCGAGAGCCAGTAGGTTACCGAATGAATAAGAGTAGCAATAGAACGGACTGTGATAAATGTGAGGTATGAGAGCCCATTCGAAATCGAACTCTTTTGCCACATCCACAGATCCGTTGAACTGCTCATTTAGAGTGCTGCGGTAAACGCCACTTATATCATCAGTTACTGCTCCGTCAACTATCTTGTCGTGGGCACTTTTCTCGAATATTGTAAAGAATGCCTGACGCTGAATTGTGGCGTAGTAATCGTCAAATCGCTTGAACAAAAGATT
>CABMGC010000039.1 GCA_902385515.1 uncultured archaeon | reverse complement strand
GTCTCGAAGGCGGCGCCGGGATCGTGCGCGATATACCGGCCGAACGGCCCTGGGACGTCGTCCCTTCTCACGCTGCAGGGGTCGTGCAACAGCGCGCCTCCGCGCACGGTAGCGTACGTGAGCACCAATTCGCCTTCTGTCAGCTCGGTGCCCATAGCGATGCCGGGAGGCCTTCAGCAGCCTAACGCCGCAGGCATAACCATAACCTGGTGGGCGCAACCGCTGTCACCCGGGGCGATGATGCACCTTAACGCCAACAACGTCGCGCCGGGCGGCATTACGGGGGCCTACTGCCTTCTGCCTTCTGACCCGTCAATAGTGCCGTCGTGCTCCGCGCCGGCCGCCACTTTCGAGCCGCCGACCGCGCTGACGCTCTACAAGCGCTGGTCGTTTTTCACCCTGAGGCTCAGTTCCTCGAACGTTGCGACGCTGTATGTCAACGGAACGCCGGGCTACAGCGTAACCTGGAACGGGCCGATGACCAACATAAAGGAGCTCGATATCATGGGCTACAGCTCAACCAGTCCTCAGTGGACGCAGGGTTTCGTCTCCAACGTCCAGGCATACAACACCACTCTGCCGGCCACGGAGATATCACTGCTGTACCGCGAGGGAATAGGAGGCGTGCCCATAAACCTTAGAAACCTCGTCGGCTGGTGGCCGCTCAACGGCGACGCCAAGGACTACAGCGGCAACAACAACGACGGCGTGGTCGCGGCATCTGGCGTGATCTACACCTCCGGATGGACGGGCGGCTACTACGCGCCCTAAACAGGGGTTTTGTCGAGTAGAGGAACAAAGGAAATCCAGCGAAACGTATTTAAGCGTTTGTGCGCCATTATGTTGCTTTGTGTTAAGGTGCATATTCTTTATATCCCCACCCACCACACCTTAACACCCTATTTTTAAGCTGCCCGCAAGGACTTCCTTGCGGCTGCTAAAATTCGGCGCGGCAGCCTCCGCGCAACAAGGCCTTATTCGCTGCTTCTGTCAGCGTAGAACATCTGGTGCCTTTCCGGCCCGAGGGCGTCCACCACGTGCTTGAAAGCCACGCCGGGATCGCTATCCTCGCCGCATGTGTATATGTCGAGCGTCGCGTAGTTGTACTCGTTCCACGTGTGGAGCACCATGTGGCTCTCCTCTATCAGGGCGATCACTGAGATGCCGCCCTTGTGGCCCCCGAACTCCCACGCCTTAAGCTCGACCAGGTGCATCCTGGCGAGCCTTACGGCATCGAGCACGGTCTTCTCCAAGAGCGCCCTGTCCCTCAGGTGCTCAAGCCTAAGGCCGTACAGGTTGCCGAAGACATGCTTGCCGATAACCCTATCAGGCATCATGTCAGAAACAGCTTGCGTGGATTTAATTCCCGGCACCGATCGCGCAGGTGCACTAGATTTTAAAACCATTTTCATCAGATATGATGATGTTGCGATGAATAAATATTTAAATTCGATTTCGCGCGGAACGCGGAAAAATCGGGACACGTGGCTTGCGGAACACGAGCAAGGGCCTTGCTTAAATAAGTGATATGCCACTATTGATCGTTTCGGTGACGGCATGCTCTATGATGACCTGGACGACGACTTCGTCAACACCGGCGTGGGCAGGGTACACTGCAAGATGCACGACGGGGGCGGGGCGAAGATAGTGTTCCTTCACGGGTTCGCAGGCAGCACAAGATCCTGGACCAGGCTGGTGCCGCTGCTGCCCGACGATCTGTGCGTCTGCCTGCTGGACCTGCTGGGCCATGGGGAATCGGAAGCCCCGAAAATAAAGTACACCGTGGCGGTGCACGTGAGAGCGGTCAGGGAGCTCATGGCCGACAGGGGGCTTGAGGACTGCTATCTTTTCGGCCACTCGTACGGCGGATGGATCGCCGCGTCCATGGCGCAGCAGGACTTTGCAGGACAAGGAATCATACTGGAGGACGCCATCGGACTGAAGGATTACTTCGATGACGCGGGAAGGGAGCGCGGAGAGGCCGCGTTCAAGGACAAATGGGCCAGGGAGGCGCGCATGTTCAATCTAGGCAAGGACGTGATAGACGGGTCCATCGGCGCCGAGCTTTCTGGGGAATTTCTGACCGAGGAAAGCCTGAGCAAGATAAGAAAACGCACGCTGGTCATATGGGGCGACAGGGACACGGAGGTGGACGTCAAGTACGGGCGGCTGATGTCGGAATACATCGCGGGAAGCAGGCTCGAGATAGTGCCTGGAGGCGGCCACGTATCCCACTACACCAACGCGGACACGGTGAAGTCCGTCCTCATGGAATTCATCGCCGCCGGGCATGGAAGGGAATAGTATGCGCTACGAGGAATTAGAAGACGACTTCGTCAACACCGGCGTGGGCAGGGTGCACTGCAAGATGCACGACGGGGGCGGGGTGAAGATAGTGTTCCTTCACGGGTTCGCCGCGAACACCAGAACATGGGCTAATCTGGTACCGCTGCTTCCGGACAGCCTTGGGATATATCTGTTGGACCTGCTGGGCCACGGCAAATCAGACGCACCCGAGAGGGCGTACAGCATCGCTGTGCACGGGCGTGCGGTGGCCGAATTCATTGAAAGAAAAAGAATAAGCGACGCCTATCTTTTCGGCAATTCATACGGGGGGTGGATCGCGGCCAGGCTGGCACAGGGCGATTATTCCGGAGGCGGTATAATGCTGGAGTCTCCCGCGGGACTCAGGGAGATGTTTGAAGAGTGGGAGCGCGAGGGCAGCATGGACGAGCACAAGGAGAGGCTAAAGGAGCTCGGGAGCGCGCACAACATAAAAAAGCACGTGGTGGAGGGCAGCAAGGAGGATTTCGAGAACTGGGAATCGTACCTCACCAAGGAAAGCCTTGCGGGGATTACGAAACCTGCCGAGATCATCTGGGGCAGCGACGACGACATGCTGGACGCGAAGTACGCCGACGTTTTCTCGGGCTACATCAACGGCAGCGTTCTCAGGATGATTGACGGCGCGGGCCACATGCCGCACAACACCACGCCGGAGGCGGTCAGGGACGCGATAGTTGAGTTCGTTCGGTTGAAGGATCACGGGTGATCGCGGCTGGCGCGGGCTTTAGCGATTCGGCAAAACCCGGCGCAAAGAACTCTGACGCCGTGATCGCGCGCACCCGCTCGATATCTGAGTACGACCCCTTCAGCGAATCGTTCAACACCATGATAACTTCGCCATAGCTTTTCTTCCTGTTTTCGACCATCCTTCTCGTCGACTCCTCGCGCTTGAGCCCGGTCTCGTACTCCACGGCCAGCCTGGCCCGGCCCGGGTAGGCGATGACGTCCGGCCCGAACGAATTGTTGTACACTGAGTTCCTTATCCCGTTTGACGACAGATGCCTGCTTATGAGGTTCACCATCACGTCATGCTCCGCGCTGTTCCTTGGAAGGGCTATGTACCACGTCCCAGAGTAGCCTGGCACTGAGACATCATAGTCCTGCAGCACGCCGGATCCCAGTAGGCTCGCGAGCCTCTCCGATACTCCCTGTTCTTCAAAACCCATTTCCTTTAGCCCGGCGAAGAGCGTCTCCCTTGATACGGCCCTGCGCGAAGAGCGGATCATCTCGTGGCTCAGGCTCTTGTCTGCGCCAAGGTAAGGCGCGAATCTCACCCTCTGGGGTTCGGACCGGTTATTCAAAACCAGGGCGCTGCCTTTGCCGAGCGACCTCAAGGCCTTCTTTACCTCCGCAAACCTGTTGAGCTCGTTCCCTCCAGCTATCAGGTTGGCCAGATAGTTTAGTTCCTCGGGTTCCCTCTGGTAGAACGCTATCAGCAGCTCGGCGTTGCTCCTTATCTCGGAGTCGAGTGCCTTCGCCCGCTGCGTGACGGCTATTATCCCTATGCCGTACTTCCTGCCCTCGGCGGCTATCCTCGACAGCATGGAGCCTTCCTTTAGCTTGCCCGCCTCCTCGACCACTATGAAAAGCGTGGGCATGGGGCTCTTCGGCATGCCTAGCATGGACTCGTACAGCGTCCTTAGGAAGCTCTCTATGTAGACCGCCTGCGCCTCAGCGGTGCCGAGCCTGCTCAGCGCGAACACGCTCTTCGCCC
>CABMGC010000038.1 GCA_902385515.1 uncultured archaeon | reverse complement strand
CAGCGGCAATCCGCAGGAGAACACGTACGTGATTATCGACAAGGTGCTCGGGCGGCTCGGAAAGCAGGCCCAAGCTGCCGCGGCGGAACGCCTGGAGGAAGAGGTCTATGCAATGCTAAAGGGCAAGGACTTCAAGGACGCGTACTTCCTCCTGAACAGGGTGCTGTCAAAGCTTGCCCTGGACAAGTCGTCAGGCTGAATCCCTATTTCCAGAACGCTCGGTAGGTTTCTCGGGCTCAAATACTATCTCCACTGGACCAGGCACAAGCGCGCGGGTTATGAGAATGGGCTTCTCGGGCTTCTGCAACTTCGCTATCAGTGTCGGCGACATGTAGGCGTTTGGCAGGAGCTCGGATATCGTGGCTATCACTACCTTGTCGGTTGAAGACGCGCCGCCTATGTACTCGATGTCGCGCCCGGAGACGAAAACCACTTCCGCATATGCCTGCCTGCACACTCCGCAGGGGGTCATTGAGTTGACGGGCACGTCCACGGCGCTCAGTCCTCCTGGAGTCCAGACGTAAGCCGCAAGCGCCTCTATGTTCTCGCGCTGTGCGGGCTTGAGCTTGTAAAGGACGGCTCTCTCCGCGCACACCGACGCGCCTCCGACAGCGTATGACGAATGCCCTCCGACTACCATTTCGCCGTCGGCCATCCTTACTGCCGCGCCGACCTTTAGGGGAAAGTATGGGTTGTATGCCTCGTCCGATCCCCTGATGGCTGCACTCAGCAGCTCCTTCTGCTCTTTTGACAATCCGCTAGTTTCTTTTACCTGCACAATAATCACCTTAGTTGAAATAGGATGGGCGGCTGAAATGTTTTAAATGGGCGAACAAAAAGTTTTACCGCGTTTCAAGAAGTGGTAATTTCGTAAAAAGCGCAAGGCCGCGCTCCGCTTGTGCGGGCGGCTAGGCGTCGGGAAAGAGTTCGTACATCTTCGCGATCGCGACCTCGCGGTTCATTGAGGAGGCGCTCAGGTAATCGGTGCCAGATACCTCCCTCACCTTCATGTAGTCCTGCTCGCACGCGTTGCACGGCAGGCTTGAATTCAAAGACATCTTCCTGCTTCCGGTCTGCACGTACGTCGCCATCGCCGTTACGGCGGCCCTCTGATCCGGCCTGAGCTCGTTAAGCTTGTAGAGAACGGCCCTCTTTGCGCACGCGGACGCTGTGCCGCAGGCAGACAAGGAATAGCCTCCAGTAACCGTTTCCTCTGCCACCTGTATGGCTACGCCGACCTTGAGGTCGAACAGGGCCTTCTCCGATCCCTTTCTTGCCGCCTCGATGAGCGCCATCTGTTTTTCTGATAAGTCGTCTATTTTCATAACCTGCACAGTACCCCCTTGTTGTTATTTCATTTGGGCTTCCAGGCTATTTTAAGGTATGGTTGGATTTTGCCCGGCCGCTCACGCGTCGACTATCCTCGCGAGCTTCAGCGACCTCGTGACGATCCTGTTCACGTCCATTTGGGACAGCATCTCCTTCACCTTCTTCGGATCCGCGCTGAGCGTCGGGCTTTTCGCGTTGATCGAGCAGACGTCCTTGTACGGGCGTATCGAGTCCTCGTAAGTGCCTATCTTCCTGGCGGTCTTTATTATCTCCTCCTTGTCGCAGCCTATCAGCGGCCTGAGTATGGGCGTCCTTGTGCCCTGCTGCGCGGCGTACAGGTTGCCTGGCGTCTGGGACGCGACCTGGCCGAGGCTCTCGCCTGTGAATATGAGCCTTGCCTTCTCCTTCCTCGCGACCCGTTCGGCGAGTTTTAGCATGAACGCCTTGAGAAGTATGAGCTCGTACTTGCCAAACTTGAACGATCCGGCCTGGAATATGTGGGAAGGCACAAGGTATAACCTGTAGTGCGGATAGTACCCAGACAGCGTCTTTACAAGGTCGGCTACCTTGCCGCTCTCGGCTTCCTTTGCGTCCTGGAATCCGTGAATGTGCACGTACACCGGGACGACACCGCGCTTCATCGCATACCACGCGGCGACCGGAGAGTCTATCCCGCCGGACATGAGCACCACCCCCTTTCCCGACGCCCCGACAGGCAATCCTCCTGGCCCGCGCGCCCTTTCGATCGATACGAAGGCGACGTTCCTTTTCACACTTATGCCTATTTCTGTATCGAAGCCCTTTGTGTCCGCTTCCAATCCCAGCTTCTCGATATCCTTCTTTACTCTTCTTATTATGTCGTTGGAGTCGAAAGGCAAGGTCTTGTCCGAGCGGTGCGAGCTTATCTTCACGACCTTCGCGCCGGTCCTGGCCTTGAGCAGCTTTCGCGCCGCCGCGGCGATCTTCGCGACGTCGGGGGCGGTCGTGGTCGATATCTCGTGGCCGCTGAGCCCAAACGTCCTGCCGAGCTTCGCAGTTATAGACGCGACGTCGGAATCCTCTGTGAACCTTATCACGAGGCGGTCATAGTCGCGCTCCAGGTTGTAGCTTTCATTTGCGAGCTGGGCGTTGACATTTTTTATGAGCCTGCTTATGTACTCGTTGCGGTTGTGGCCTTTTAGCCACAGCTCCCCGAAGTGGGCTATGGCCAGAACCTCGTTTTCCTTGAATGCCTTTTCTTTGAAAGCCATAAGGAGTCAGTTCAAAATTAGAAATCACTTCTGCTGCTTGGCGATGCCGAGCCTCTTCTCCGCTTCCGCCTTCGCCGCCTTGAGCAGGCCCTTCTGCTGCTTCATGTTCTGCTTCTTGCCCTGCCTCACGTCGAACTCGAAGCACCTGTTCGAGCAGTAGTACTTGACGGTGCCTATCTTCTTGACGTACATCGTGCCAGTCCCTTTCGGGATCTCCCTTGTGCAATATGAGCATCGCATGCGATCACTTGACGTTTATCGGCTTGTCCTCCCTGCTCGTGTCACCGAGCCTGATCATGTCCCCGGTCTTGACCCTTCCGGTGATGTTCCTCCTTATGACGCGGCCCTTGTCCCTGCCCTCGGTTATCTTGCACATCACCTGCTTGACCGAGCCGAACATGCCGGTCTTCTGGGGGATGACCTCGACTATCTCCACGAGGAAGCCGTCGAACCTCTTGGGTTCCTCCTGTCGCTTCGGCTCCTCCTTCTTCTGCTCCTTGGGGGCTTCGGGTTTCTTTTGCTCATCTGCCATAAGACCAGCTTGTCAAAATTACTTCTCTTCCGCCTTTCCACCAGTCATCTTGGAGGTCCACGCAGTGACTTCCTTGAGCTGGGCCTGACCCTCGCCGACCTTCTCTATCGAAGCGGCCGCGCAAGGCACGTTCAGTCCGACCGCCTTTCCTAGGTCGAGCTTGTTCTCTATGAACACTATCGGGATCTTCTTCTGCTCGCAAAGAGTCGGGATGTGCATGACTACTTCCTCCGGCTCGACGTCCGCGGCCAGAAGCACCAGCATTGAGAGACCTCTCTCGACGCTCTTCGTGACCTCGTTCACGCCCTTCCTCACCGAGCCGCTCTGCTTTGCAAGCCTGAGCGCCTCGAGTGACTTGTCCGCTATCTCCTTAGGAACTTCGAATTTCACATAAGATTTTGCCATATTCACACCTCATTTCATCAGTGCAGAAACTTCAGCACCGCGCCGCTTCATTACTCTGCAGCGCTAATTAGGTATCAGTATTATGTCTGAAAAGCTTTTTAAGCCTATCTCGAAAGAGAAGGCGATTTGCCGCCAAATATGCCCCTTCAGTCCATGAAGTCCTGCGGCGATGGCGGTTCCTCCTTCTGTCCCTTTCTTTTCCTGATTTCCCTGACTATCTTGTCCTGGATCTCCTTCGGAATCTTCTCGTAGCCGTCGAACTCGGTGGACCATATCGCCCTTCCGGTCGTGGCTCCCCTGATCTCGTTCGAGAAGCCCTTTATGACCTCGGCCACTGGCATCTTGGCGATTATGGTGACCTGTTCGTTCTCCTGCTGTATCTCCTGCACCTGGCCCCTGCGCGCCTGTAGAAGGCCTATGACGTCAGACAGGTACTCCTGCGGGATGTTGACCGTGAATTTCTGCTTAGGCTCGAGGAGATTGACTCCGGAGAAAAGCATTCCCGCCCAGATCGGCCTCCTTATCGCGGGCATTACCTGCGCGGGCCCCCTGTGCACAGGGTCCTCGTGGATCGTGGCGTCGGTTATAAGCACCTTAACCCCGAAGCACTTCTCCTTGGCTAGCGGCCCTTCAGTCACGGCTTCCTCGAACCCGTCTATCAGAAGCTCCATTACCTCGTTCATGTATTGGACTCCGTGGGTGGCGTCGATAAGGACGCTCGTGTGCGATACGTCAACGAGCCCTCTCGCCTCCTCTCGCGGCATTCCCGCCTTTACGAGTTCCTCGAGGTATATCTTGCCCTTCGGCTCGCCGTCCCTTATGACGCCGGTCTCTATCAGGTCTATTACGCCCTTCTCCAGCGGAGATATCGTAACGTCGAACCTCGTGTGGTGGTTAGGCGACTTTCCCTCGACGTCCTTGGTCTCCTTGTCGATCGTCTCCTTGTAGACCACAAGCGGCTCGCTCGTGGTTATCGGAATCTTGTAATTGTCCCGAAGCTTGGTCTCTATGACCTCCAGATGAAGCTCTCCCATTCCGCTCATCAGGTGCTCGCCGGTCTCCTGCTTTATCTCTACCTGAAGGGTCGGGTCCGACTTTGACAGTTCCCTGAGCGCCTCTATTAGCTTTAGCGTGTCTTTTAGCTCCTTCGCCTCGACCGCCTTGGTGACGACAGGCTTCGAGTAGTGAGTTATCTGCTCAAAAGGCGTTATGTTCGTCTCGCTTATCGTGTCCCCTATCGAAAGGTCCTTGAGGCCTATTATCGCCGCTATGTTGCCCGCAGATACCTGGTCGATGAGCACTCGCTCAGGACCCATGTACAGGCCGACCTGCAGTATCTTCTGCATGTCGTTCTTTCCTGAAATGTAAACCATCGTTCCCTTCCTTATCGTTCCGGAGAACACCCTTCCTACCGCGACCTCTCCTCCGTGGGGGTCGTACGATATTCCGAATATGACAACGCCAGCAGGCGCCTTCGCGTCTACGCTCGTCATCGCCTTTCCTTCGGCGCTCTCGAGATCGCCGTGCCACAGGTGAGGAATCCTGTATGCCTGCGCCACTCGCGGCGTCGGCAGGTGCTCGATGATCATCGTCAAGGTGGCCTCGTCTATAGGGGCAACCTCCTGAAGCCTCTTCTCGTCTCCCGCGGCGGTGAGCGCGAATATCTCCTTGAAAGAGGTGTTGTACTTCTCCATGATCCTCTTGGATATGGCCCACTTCTTCGCCGCAGATCCTATGCAGACGCTTCCGTTCTCGACGCTGACGTTCCACTTCCCTACGAACTCCTCGGGCGCATACCCGTTTATCAGCTTGTTGACGTCATTGATAAGCTTGAGCAGCCTCTCGAACGTCTGCTCCGGCGTAAGCCTGAGCTCGGTCAAGAGCCTGTCGACCTTGTTTATGAACAGTACAGGCTTTGCCTTCTCCTTTAGGGCCTGCCTCATGACCGTCTCGGTCTGCGGCATTATCCCTTCCACAGGGTCGACGACCACGATGACTCCGTCGACCGCCCTCATTGACCGAGTTACGTGCCCTCCGAAGTCGACGTGGCCGGGGGTGTCGATGAGGTTGATGACGT
>CABMGC010000037.1 GCA_902385515.1 uncultured archaeon | reverse complement strand
TGAGGGTTTCGTAAGGGACTTTGTAATCGTCAAGAAGCTTCTTGATCGCGTGGTGGATCCTGACGGCCTCCTCCTCGCTTTCCTTCCTGCCGACGGTGTTGTAAGGTATCGTCTTGCTTATGAGGAAGTTCATGTTCTTCGTCATGCCGAACTGCTCCATTATCGCCCGGTCGAAGCTGTCATTGTACTCGTCGCTCTTGTAGACTATCGACATGGGTGTGGGCGCGTCGGACACTATGACCCCCACCTTGCCAACGAGCCTCTTGACCCTCAGGTGCTGCTCTCCCCACACCGCGGCCTGCTCGTGCAGCGTCTCATAGTCGCTGTGCCAGACTCGATCCTTTGCGAACTCGGTCACGAGCTCGGATGCAACGCCCAGGTAGTTGAGCTTGGAATAGACGTCAGCCGCGATCGTGCTCTTTCCCACGCCGGGGGAGCCGAACATGTTGACAACGAGGCTATCTATTTTCTGCATGGAACCCTCCCTCAGTAAATACTATCAGTTCGTCCACGCATTGATATTTATACATCTCATGCGATTCATTTACTTAATTTCAACAACGAATGGCGAGACGATGGTAAGGATAAAAGACTACGAGGGGAGGAGGGTTTACCTGCTTATGCATTCCGCCGCGAAGGGCGACAGGTACAGCGTGGGAAGGGTGATCGGCCTGGACGAGCCGCTGCACTTCATGATACTGGACCTTGAAAAGGAGAAGCGGACAAGGCACAAGGTCGAAGCGATAAATTTGGATCTCGTGGAGCGCATAATCCCCTTGGGGGATGACGACCAGCTTCCTATACTCACCTGAGCTCGGAACCGCCGGAGTAACGTCAGCGTTTTGACTACATATTTTTATATGTGCGTTTCGTATGTTATTCCATGGAGCTACTTACCAAGGTGATCGTTTCCGCAGTGGTCATGATAGTGCTACTTCTTGGAGCGTACTACCTTGTCAGGCAGTCGACCATGTTCCAGCACGTCACGGCCGCGCAGGCCGGGGCGCTTGTGACTGACGACCTGCTCATATGGTACCCGAACTCCAACGTCACGATAACCAACCTCGTTCCATCAAACTATTCGGGGAGCTGGCACGTGGTGGCCTCAGTCATAACCAACGAGACGACGCCGTGCCCGTCGTTCTACATATTCTCGTTCGACTATCCGAAGTTCAACCTGGTGAACAGGCCCGAGAACACGTACGTTGCGGACTGCAGCGTCAACGGATGGATGCCTGGCAGGAACTTCACGATATCCTCGTTCCCCGTGGCAATAGCGCTGTCGTATTCATCAGGCATTCCGAGCGTGACCCATTACGTCCAGTCAGTGGGCTTCAGGAACGTGACCGTCAACGCGACATTCTTCAGCGCGCTCGGGGTGGCTTCCCAGAACAACAGCGCCATCAGCACACTTTATCCCAACGTGTGGAGAGTCGGGTACTCTTCGCAGCGCTCCGCCAACTCGCTGTATGTGATCTTGTCGCAGAAGAACGCGAGCATAATGGGCACGATCAACTACTCCAACACCCTGTCAAAGTAGTTTACTCAGCAGTATGGCTTTTCCTTTTTCAGTTGCCATTTCCTGAGCCTGCTCCTTGAAACCCATCTTCCTGAAGAATAGGACTGCGGGTTTGTTCGACTCCATGACTTCGGCGTCAATTGCCTTCACGCCCCGCTCCGCCGCCAGCCTGGTGCACTCCTCTGAAAGCCTTTTTCCGATACCGTTCCGCCTGTGTTCGCGGTCGACTATTATCCCGATTATTCCCCTTGCCCCAGTAATCAGAATCTCGCAGTCGGCGACAACCCTGCCGCCGTCCACCGCCACCCGGTCGACCATTTCGCCCCTGCCGATGCTCGCCAGCTTCCACTCGATGACCTCGCCAATCTCGCTCGGCGTGGGCCTGCCCTTGAAGTTCATGGCCTCCGGAAGCTCGCGATAGGTCTCGGCTATCAGCCTCGACAGGCCAGCCTTGTCTTCCCTTCTGAGCTCCCGCGTTTCCATTCGAATGGGATTTAAATCTTCTGATTTTAATACTAATCCTATGCAAATCTCGAAGCTTACTGCAAAGAGAATACTCAAGGACTCGGGCGCCGAGAGGGTAAGCGACAGCGCGGCCGAGGAGCTCGCCGACCTCATCACCGGGTTTTCTTATTCTGTGGCGAAGAAGGCGGTTGCGCTTGCGGCGCACGCCAAGAGGAAGACTGTAAACAAGTCAGACGTGGAACTGGCGAAATAACCAACTATTTCGGCTGCGCGACAGGCGCTATCTTATTTTTCTGATAAATTCTTCTCGATCGATCTTTCCCAAGTCGAGTATGCCCATCGGTGTGCCGACCTTCACTTCTTTGTGCATTGGAACTACTGTAACTACCTTTTTGCCGTCAACGAATTTTCTTAGAATGAGATGGCATCCAGTTTGTCTTGCGGGAGTAAACCCGAAATGTTTCACTATGATTTTTACGATATCTGCGCCTGAAAGCTTAGGCAATTTGGACATTTACCGCACCGATAGCTTTCATCTTTTGCAATCTTTTTCTCATATCGGGCATTTCTTCCAAGTAAAGCTCTATTGCTTCTTTGAGGTTTTTTATCGCAATTTCGATCGTTTTGCCTTGCGTAGTCACGCCAGTAATGGTCTCTTTTATGACGTATGCGTTTCCTTCTTTCCAAATGAGCGTTTGCAGTTCCATGATAAATTTGAAGGTGACAAGATTATAAATACTTTAATTACTGAATTGGCGAGTAGCTGGCAACGCTCCTAATCACAGCACTA
>CABMGC010000036.1 GCA_902385515.1 uncultured archaeon | reverse complement strand
TCCTTGGCTTCTCGATGAAGAACGTGTCCTGCTCCTCCCTTGCGGGATGGTCCTGGGGCACGAACAGGTAGTCGAAGACCCAGAACGACGGCTCTATTATCGGCCCGGTGATCTCGGTGAAGCCCATGCGCAAATAAGCGTTCCTTATGTCATCGATGGTCCTCCTCAGCGGGTGCTTCATCGCAACAGGCCTTGCCTCGACCGGCGCGTCGATGTTGTACTCGCGGAACTTCTTGCCAATCCATCCCCTGCCGCCTATCAGTTCGCCGCTGACGCTTTCGATCATCTGCGCTTCCTCCTTGAGGCCGGAGGCGGCGGCGTGCGCGCCTTTTTCAGTAAGCCTGACTTCCACAATGTCCTCTCTGGCCCTGGCTTCTATGAAACCCCTCTTCTTGAACTCCGCGACAGCCTCGGTATTCCTGTACTTCGAATATGACCCCGGATTGGATTTTATGTCCTTTAGGACATTCTCCTCTTCAAGCCCCTTTTCCGCCGCAGCCCTGCCTTTCGCGGTGATGTGAAGATGCCCATTTTCTATGGCCGCCAGGCCCTTCTTCTTGGCCCACATGAACCCTATCCTGTCCCCTTGCGACGTAAGGCTGGATATCGCAACGGGGCCCTTGAGGAGCCTGGCCGCTAGCGAACGCTCCGGAAGCCCTGCTTCAGCATAGCGGGCGCCTTCCTGGGACAGCGAGACTTCGTCCTGCGCCTCCTTTTTGACATCGACCATCCCGCCGGCCAAAAGGTTCTGTATGGCCCATAGCGCTTCGTCTCTGCCAAGCTTCGTCGCCGTGACGAGCTCCTGCAGGCCCATGGCCTTCTTGCCCCTTAGCGCATCCAGTACCGCTATCTCGTATTTGTGCAAGAGCTCACCTGGCTACCTTGATGTATATGTAGATTATTATCGCGGCCAGAATGAGTGCCGCGGCCGCGTAGATGAGCGCGGAGTAGCCTTGGTAGATGCTTGTGAAGTAGTTCACCACTTCCTGCTGCGGCGTCTCGGTGGTCACGTACACGAACGTGAACTTCTGCAGCGGCTCGCCGGAAGACCAAGTGAAAGTGTTGTTGCTGTCGGCGTATGCCCCCTGCTTGTTGGGCTGCGGGAAGTCCGGCGCAGGGTAAACCGATATCAGGCTCGAACCCGCCGGAGTCGTAAGGACAAGCTTGGCGTTGGGGAACAGCGACTGGCCGCTGGCCGTGTGCATGAAGCTAAAGGACGTGGCGTTGAACGCGTACTGGAACTTCCTCGGCCCTATGACTGCCATCGAGGTTACGTTCTTGGCGTAATAGTTAAGAGTCAGGACGGCGTATCCGTCGTGGCCCGATATCGACATCGGGCCAGGCAGGAAGGTGAAGTTGGATATGCTCGATTTGGGGTTTATTATGTGCTGGACCATCAGGCTCGATCCTATCCCCTGCTGCCAGTCGCTGAGCGACAGGTTGAACGCCTGCCGGTACTGCTGGTACTGGCCGACCGACGCGTCGGTCGCGTGCAGATCTATCATCTCGACCACGTGCGCAGTGGTGGAGTTGGTGAACGTGACTGACGTGGTCAGGTACGTTACGTTGAAACTCGCGTTCACGCGCGGCTGCATAACGAGCATAAAGACAAGGAACATCGCCAGCATCAACGACTTGCGCATTCGACCAACTTGATGATACGTTTAAGAACCAAAATAATAAAACCCTATGGCTAGAAGAGAGGGCGCCGTAAAAGATGGCGTCATAAAATTAAACTACATATTTGCGATTTCCGATTTGTCCGGCTTTTCTGCAAATAGGCTTATTAATCTGATTCTTCAATGTAATTTTACTTTTTGCGCTTGAGTGCGCGAACGATTTAAAGCTTTTAAAGCTTTTCAGACAATAAATATGTAATAGCGTGTCCTTATGGCAGAAAAGATCAAGCTACTGGCAGTAATAAGAGTCCGAGGCACAGTCAAGGTGCGGCAGAGCATAGTGGAGACGCTAACCAGGCTCAATTTGAAGCACGTAAACAACCTGGTCCTGCTGACCGCAACCCCGGACTACCTCGGGATGGTCAAGAAGAGCAAGGACTTCGTCACCTTCGGGGAGATAAGCGAGGATGTCCTGTCCAAGCTCTTCGAGAAGAAGGAGATAAAGGCAAAGGAGGCCGACATAAAGGCCCTGATCTCCGGAGAGAAGACAGTCAAGGATCTCGAGATAGAGATGCCGATAAGGATGCATCCTCCGAGGCACGGCTACGAGGGGATAAAGAAGGGATACGGACAGGGCGGAGCGCTCGGAAACAGGGGCGAAGACATAAACAAGCTGATATCTAGAATGTTGTGATCACTTGGTACTTAGAGTAAAGAAATGCAGGAAATACTTCGGAACGAGGCGCTGGGGAGCCGGCAACATAAAGAACCATAGGGGAGCCGGCGAGCGGGGAGGAGTCGGAAAGGGAGGAAGGAAGCACAAGCTGACCTACCTTGTGAAGTACGACCCCGAGAGCCTGCACCACCCGAAGGGTTTCTTCTCATACAACAAGAAGAAGTTCACCGAGATAAACCTCACCGAGATATCGAAGAGGACCGCAAACTCCAAGGAGCCAAAGCCGGTCATCGAGCTCAGGGGCTACAAGGTGCTCGGAGGCGGACAGATGAAGAAGTCCGTTACGGTCAAGGCGGCCGGGTTCACCAAGTCGGCCGAGAAGAAGATAACTGAAGCCGGCGGAGAAGCGGTACGGCTGTGATTAGCTTCGCGCGTCACGCCTGCTTGCCCTGTCCGTCCGGCACTTGAGGAGTGAGTGTTTCGATGCCGCGCCACAATATCGCATTCTATTCAGACACGTACCTCCCCGCGGTCGACGGCGTAGTCACCTCCATGCTGACGTTCAAGAAAGAGCTCGAGCGCCGCGGCAACAAGGTCTACATATTCGCCAGCAAGAAGGGGATAAGGAAGTCGAAGGCGTACGAGAGCGAGGACGTGTTCCTCTATCCCGGCGTGGACTTCAAGCCGTACCCGCAGTACAGCGTCGCCGTGTTTCCATTCTATTCATCTCTCAAGCTCAGCTCTCTTGGCATCGACGTCATACACTCGCAGACGCCTTTCATGATGGGCTTCAACGCGCTGATCGCAGCCAAGATCGGGAAGATTCCGCTCGTCAGTACGTACCATACGATGATAGACAGCAAATCGTCGTCGGCATACTATCCGAAGAACAATAGCATAAAGAAGTTCGCGGGGGCCACGATGTGGAAGTACATCAAGTTCTACTACAACCAGTGCGACGTCACAATCGCGCCCTCGCAGGCCGTGGCCGACATGCTGGGTGCGCGCGGCGTCGGCAACACGAGGATAGTTCCGAACAGCATCGATCTTAAGAGGTTCAACCCGAAGGTCAGGGGCGACGCGATGCGCGCAAGGCTCGGCCTCAAGGACAAAGAAAGGGTCGTGCTGTATCTCGGGAGGGTCAGCAGGGAGAAGAAGATAGAGGTCATGCTCAAGGCGGCAAGGTCTGTTACGGCGAGAAATCGGGACGTCACCTTCGTCGTCGGGGGGACTGGCCCCGCAGTGGACTACTACAGGCGCGCCGCGAAGAAGCTTGGGGTGCTGGACAGGGTCAGGTTCATCGGATTCGTCGAGGACAAGGACCTCCCGGGCCTTTATGCGGCCAGTGACGTGCTCTGCCTGCCGTCGACTTTTGAGACGCAGGGCATAGTCTCCATAGAGGCGATGGCCGTCGGCAAGCCTGTCGTCGCAGCGGACTATCTCGCGCTCCGCGAACTAATAGAGAACGGCGCAAACGGCGAGAGATTCAAGGCTGGGGACTACACCAGCTGTGCAAGAAAGATAGAGAAGGTTTTAAATAAATGCGACGCTTATAGAAAAGAGGCGGTGAAGACTGCCGGCAAGTTCTCCGTTGAGAAAGTTACTGACGAGCTGCTAAAGGTTTATGATTCTGTTGTAGATTAATTATTCTTAATTTTATCGGGCGGTTTACTGACTAGTGAAAATGAAGTTGCTGTGAACGAAGGGGCCAGGGCCATGGACGAGGGCGCGGCGGCCGTCAATGCCGACGACCCGAAAGTGAAGGCGATAGGCCACATACGGGAGCAGATCAACGAGGAGCGGAAGAAGAGGTTCGACGTTATCGGGCAGCTCAACATGATCCGAAACAAGCTCAGGTACAAGGAGAACGAGCACGAGGCCCTTTCCAGGCTCCTTGCAATGACCCCGCCAGAGGGCAAGAATGTCGGAAGGCTCAAGAGGATGAAGGAGAGCATCGAGTTCCGGATAGCGACCGAGGCCGGCTCGCTGAAGACGGAGAAGGAGATGATAAAGAAGCTTGGCGACATAGACGCCGAGCTGGAGGAGGCGCTCAAGGCGTACCGATTCAAAAGGAAGGCTGAGCTGGTCGGCAAGGACATAGAGGACCTCAAGAAGAGGTACGACCTGCTCAGGGAGCAGCTCAAGGAATACGACACGAAGCTCGATTCCCTCTACGCGGACCTCAAGAGAATGACTGGCTGGGGCAGCGGCCCTTCAGGCGCTACCGGCAGGCCGATGATGGCTAAGAAGCACTCCAAGCAGCAGGAGCCCCTGGAGATAAGCCTTGAGGACATAGCCACCATAAAGAAGAAGCAGGGCGGCGACTCCAAGATCGGTGAGTGATTGAAGGTCACCTTCTACGGCGCTGCTGGGGAAGTTGGAAGAAGCTGCGTGCTGGTGGAGAGCGAGGGCACCAAACTCATCCTCGACTCTGGCATAAAGCTAGGTGATGTCGAGGAGCATCCGCTGGTCGGCGACCTTTCGCTAAAGGACGTGGACGGCGTAATCATCTCGCACGCCCATCTCGACCACTGCGGCTACCTGCCGCACCTGTTCTCCCACGGCTACGAGGGGGACGTCTATGCCACCAAGCCGACGCTGGAACTCATCAACGTGATAATGAGCGACTACATCGGGATATCCAATCCCAAGGACGTGACCAAGGAGGGCCTGCAGAAGGTACCAAGGCACTTCAGGCAGATCGAATACCACGCCGAGTTCAAGATAAAGAACATCGCCGTGAGGCTTCTTCCGGCGGGCCACATACTCGGCAGCGCGATGGTGGAACTTAGCGACGGAAAAGACCGCCTGCTGTACACCGGCGACATCAACCTGAGGACCACGAAGCTGCTCGATCCCGCCTATACCGAGCACCTTAGCGCCAACATACTCATAACCGAGAGCACATACGGCGGGAAGGAGGACGTATTTCCTCCCGAGAAGGTCGTGCTGGGCAAGCTAGTCGAGAGCATGAAGGAGACCCTCGCGACCGGCGGCAAGGTGATAATACCGAGCTTCGCCGTGGGCAGGGCCCAGGAGCTGCTATTCATACTAGACGACTACATGAGGTCCGGCGTGATCCAGAAGGTCCCCATCTACGTGGACGGGATGATCGGGAAGGTGATGAGGATATATCGCCACAACGTCGTCTACTGCAAGGACGAGGTCCAAAAAAGGATACTCATGAGCGAGGACGACCCTTTCAAGAGCAAGAACTTCAACATAGTCAGCGGCAAGCAGCAGAGGAGCAGGGTGCTGAAGAGCGAGGGTTCTTGCATAATAGTCACGACCAGCGGCATGCTCAAGGGCGGGCCCATCATAAAGTACCTTGACAAGCTGGGCGGCGACCCCAACAACAAGCTGATAATCGTCGGCTACCAGGCCGTCGGCACGCCGGGAAGGGCGCTCCAGGACGGGGCGAAGGAGATAGTCCTCGGAGACGAGAAGGCGAAGATAGGCGTGAAGCTCAAGGTCGATTCGTTCCACCTTTCCGCGCACGCGGACAGGCCGCAGCTGCTAAAACTGGCGGACAAGGTAAAGGGACTGAAGATCGTCTTCGTGGACCACGGCGAGGAGGCGAAGGCCAAGGACCTCCAGGAGGCGC
>CABMGC010000035.1 GCA_902385515.1 uncultured archaeon | reverse complement strand
ATGAAGGGGGACACTAGTATCGCGATTATCCTGCAGCTCTCCAGAAGGTTGTACAGGGCGTTGGCAAGTTCGGCGTCTTTTAGCTTCCAGACTGCCTTGTCGTTTACGTACTTGTTGGAGCTCCGAACGAGCTTCCACGCATTCTCAAGCGCTAGATGGGGGTTTATGCCAAGCATCGCCTCGTCCACCGATTTCACGTCGAACTCCCTGTCGAGCTCGGGCGTGCCCTTTATCTCGCCGCTGTACCTCTCGGCCAGGCTTATGACCCTGTAGACTAGGTTGCCAAGGTCCGCGACAAGCTCGCCGTTTATCCTTGCTATGAGCTTCTTCTCCGAGTAGTCCCCGTCCTCCTCGAGCGGCATCTCCCTGATCAAAAAATACCTTATCGCGTCCACCGAATACTTCTGGGAGACCTCGACGGGGTTGACCACGTTGCCTTTGGACTTGCTCATCTTCTCGCCGTCCACCACCCACCATCCGTGGGCGAACACCTTCCGGGGCGGCTCGATGTTTGCGGAAAGCAGCATGGCCGGCCAGATTACCGAATGAAACCAGTTTATCTCCTTTCCGACTATGTGCACGTCCGCCGGCCAGTACTCCTTGAACTTCCCTCCCTCCGCGGGCCAGCCGAGCGCGCTCAGGTAGTTCACGAGCGCGTCCACCCACACGTAGACAGTATGCTCCTTGTCGCCAGGGAAAGGGATGCCCCAGCTCACCGCGGACCTCGATATGCTTATGTCCTTGAGCCCTCCCTTGACCCTGCTCAGGATCTCGTTGGACCTTGACTTCGGGGACAGGAAGTTAGGGTTTTCAAAATAGAATTTCAGCAGCCTGTCCTGGTACTTCGACAGCCTGAAGAAGTACGACTTCTCCTTGAGCTTCTCAACGGGCCTGCCGCAGTCCGGGCACTTCCCGTCAATTAGCTGCAGCTCGGTGAAGAAGGTCTCGTCAGACACGCAGTACCAGCCCTCGTACTCGCCCAAATAGACGTCGCCGTTCGCCTTCATCTTCTCGATCAGTTCCTGCACCGCCTTCTCGTGAGCGGGGTCGGTGGTCCTTATGAACTGGTCGTTGGATATTCTAAGGTCCTTCCAGTAGTCCTTGAAGATCGGAACTATCTGCTCGAGGAACTCGACAGGGGTCTGGTTTGCAGCGATCGCGGCCTTCTCTATCTTCGAGCCGTGCTCGTCGGTGCCCGTAAGGAAGAACACATCCTCCCCTTTCAGCCTGTGCCATCTCGCAAGTATGTCAGATATTATCACGCTGTATGCCGTGCCTATGTGCGGCTTGCTCGTGGCGTAGAATATGGGTGTAGTCACGTAGAATTTTGTAATCGGAATCACCGTTCATCTACTTATGCTGCCAAAGCTAAAAAGCTTGCTTTTGCGGGGAACTGCAAGATTTTAATTCGTATCCGCCCGATTCGAAAGTCAATGCACTCCTACCTGCGCCTCGAAGCGGAATTGATGACGATGCGAAAGAGCAAGAACCGATATACAAGCAGGCGCGGGTGAATTTTAGATTTTTAACTAAGCTATTTAAACTTACGGCACGCTCTAAATCCATGGTCATAGGCGAACGAGTCAATGGTGCTTTGTTTTTACTGCTGCTTGTGGTCATCTGGCAGGCCTTGTACATAAATGTGAACGTTAATCGGGCAATAATCCCGCCACCAAGCATGATTTTTCTTGCACTAATCAAGGGCGTGCTTTCGGGGGCACTGATAACGAATTCCGCCGCTAGCCTCAGCAGAGTGATTGTGGGTTTCTCCGCTGCCGCAATGGCGGCAGTAGGGCTAGGGTTGCTGCTAGGCCGTTACGCATTCTTCAGGTCGCTTCTCGAACCCATAATCGAGTTGTTAAAGCCAATACCTCCGATTGCATGGATACCTGTCGCAATATTGCTGTTCGGACTTGGCGATGTGCCAGCATATTTCATAGTTTTCTTCGGCGCGTTCTTCCCAATATACCTGAATACTAGTTTTGGCGTTCTGAGAATTCCTATCAAATATGTGAATCTATCAAAGACTCTGGAACTGAGCGATTGGAGATTCTTCAAGGACGTGCTTTTCAAATATTCATTGCCCTATATCTTCACTGGCCTTAAGGTCGGGATAAGTATGGCTTGGATGAGCGTTATCGCGGCCGAGATGGTAGGCGCGCAGTCTGGTTTGGGATATTATATCCTGCTGAATCAAACCCTGCTTGATGCACCAAATGTGTTGGCAGGCATGTTTGCAATAGGCGTTTTAGGCTACGCTTTAACGAGCATCATGAATGCGGCTGAGAAGCGTTTCGCACCCTGGGTGAATGGATGAGATTCGGAGAAATATCTTTCGCATACTCAAATAGGCCAGAAATTGCCATACTCGATAAGATGACATTCGACATTGACGAGGGATCATTTGTATCGGTGATAGGCCCTTCTGGCTGTGGAAAAACAACAATAGCAAACATCATAGCCGGCTACCTGACTCCAGATACGGGAGTCGTGACTGTCCAAGGCAGTCTGGTGAATAAGCCCGGTCGCGATAGATTCATAATCAGCCAGGAAGATGATTTGCTCGAGTGGATGACTCTGAAGGATAACATCCAATTCGTGACAAAACGGGATCCGTTAAGGTACCTGCGTCTTGTGCGCCTGGAAGGGCACGAGGACAAATATCCTAGCCAACTCTCAGGCGGGATGAAGAAGAGGGCAGCCATAGCGAGGGCGCTAGCGGCGGATGCCGAATACCTAATGATCGATGAGGCGTTCGAATCGCTTGACTACCAGATAAAGGAACAGCTCTATGAGGAGTTGCTTCAGGTTTGGAAACGGACGAACAAGACAATCATTCTCATAACGCACGACATCGACGAGGCCATCTTCCTCTCCGACAAGATTATTGTGCTAACCAAAGCGCCTTCAAAGGTAAAGGCGATAATCAAGGTTCCGTTCAAACGCCCTAGGCTGAAAAAAATAGAGTACTCCCACGAGTTCATGGGCCTGCGAAGGACGATACGTCAAATGTTAGATGCATAAAATCTGCTTATCAGAAGAATATCGCCGTAATAACAAGATTTAAATTCAAGTAAACCAAAAACAATCCAGTGGTAATATACGCAACAACCTATCGGTGCCATTTGTAATTGTGTTGGCGATTTCGATTATCCTGGTAGCAGTATTGCTTACAGGAACCTTCATTTCGGCTCAGCAAGTTCAGCAAAGCAACCTGACGGGGCAGGGCAACGGGACCGCACAAAACGCGATGCGGAATCTCACATCCATACGCATAGGTTGGCAGTCGACCTGGGCTACCCAAGGGCAGATTACCGAAGTGCTTAAGCACACCAGCGTGTTGGCAAAGAACAACCTCCTAGGAAACTTCTTCGGATTCATCTCCGGTGCGCCTCTAAATACTGCTGCGCTGGCAGGCCAAGTGGATGTGCTATTTACGGCCGATGTGCCCGCGGCAACGCTTCTGTCTAAAAGCGACAACTGGGTGATAATTGGCAGACTGATGTACAACCGAGTCGCGATCTATGTCCCGCCGCAATCCCCAATAGAAAACGTCTCGGCCCTCAGGGGCAAGACTGTCGCAATGCCTTTCGGCACAGCTGCACAGATAATGGCACTTGAAGCTGAAGAAAGCGCAGGCCTAACTCCTGGAATCGATGTGAATAATATCAACCTGCCAATAAACGAGCAGGCGTTCTTGGTAAACTCTTCCACAACGGCAAAGTGGGGGAATATTGATGCGCTCGCTGGATTCGATCCGACCCCCGCAATCTTCCAGGAAGAGAACCTCACTCGCTACATCTATACCGGTAAGGTAGTTTCAGTAATAATGATGTCTAAATCATACATCGCACAGCATCCCCGCGCGCCGGAGGAATTCCTGAGGGCGTTCAATGCGGCATATGTATACTATCAGTCTAACGTGACACAGGCGAACCAATGGTTTATTGATGACTCGGGACTTAATGTGATACCCGAGGCGCTAAATATGTCCGCGTCCATAGAGCCAAACCTCAATTCCAGCGCTTCAAGCATCAGGCTCGGTTTCCTCCCTTCGGATTACAAGAGCATGCAGGATATGGCGGACTTCATGTACAGCAATAACATGATTAGCGAAAATGTGAATATGACTGGCAGCGTTAACCTGCAATATCTAAGCCAAGCCTGGTTGAAATGAAAACTAGAAATAATCTACTATTGGTTTCGCTCGATTGTGCGCGTGCCGACGTAGTGTATGGTGGAAGGTTCCCCGCTACGGCAAGGCTAATGAAGGAAAGCACATATTTCACAAACGCCATATCGTCGGCGCCGCTTACTCCAATAAGCCACGCGTCAATCCTGACTGGGCTACAACCCCGTAATCACGGGGTAAGGCACCTTTTCAGGGAAAGGATAAGAAGAAATGCGAAGATGATTCAGCAGATCCTGCAGGAAAATGGATACGTGACTGGCGCAATAGTATCCTGCCCTGGCATGAACCGGTGGTACGGTTTTAGCAGGGGATTTGAGACGTATGATGACGAGATTCCCCGGCTTCCGGATGGCTCAGACCCATTGAATACTGTAGACGTAAAACTCAGAGGACTCGCGCTAAAGCCCGCGAATAAGGTTTCTGAACGTGCGACGGCCTGGCTTGAAAGGAATGGCCGCAGTCCCTTTGCACTGTTCATCCATTTTTTTGATGCTCACTGGCCATACTCTGCGCCAAAAGGCTTCGGAGGAGCCAATGCCTATGAGAACTCACTGGCTTTCGTCGATTATCATCTTGGCGTTGTGCTAAAAAAGCTCGAAGAACTTGGCCTGGATAAGAATACTACGGTGGTCTGCTTTTCTGATCACGGGGAAGATCTCAATGGCCTATACGAAAACGACAAGGGTGGCAAAAGGCTGGGCCATCCTGAGGAACTAGGGCATGGCTGCCTGCTTTACGACCAGACGCAAAAGGTTGTTCTGATAATCAGAGATGCAGGTTTTTCCAAAAATAGAGAAATCAGGGCCCAAGCAAGGCTAGTTGACATTTTTCCGACCGTATTGGATCTGCTTAAAATCAAGTACGATGGTCACGTTGACGGCATTTCGCTACTGCAGAACGCCAAGATTCCGAGAATCGCTTACTCAGAGACATTTTTCCCAGACGAGCTGGATAAGAAAAGGCCGGAATTCTCGGCTGCGGTGTCCAAGAAGGCAATCCGCATAGAAAACAAATATAAAATAATATTTAACATCGGATCCGACGAGGTCGAGGTATATGACCTTGAGAATGACCCTCATGAACAGCGTAATCTCAATATATGAGGGGATGCCGTGAGATACAATAAAATCATTTGGATTTCGCTGGATGCGCTAAGAGCAGATTGCATCTCCCTAGTAAAAGATAAGCTCTACACGAAAGAGTATAAAACAACAGTCAAGCCAGTTAGGTCAAAGCTCGACGAAATCTGCGAAAAGAGCTTCGTATTTGCAAATACCATCGCCACAGCGTCCTATACCTCGGCCTCCCATGCCAGTTATTTCACCGGTCTGTGGCCGATGCACAGCGGCGTCTATGACCTGTTCAGCAGCAGGCTCAATGCAACCACGATATTTCAGATGGCAAAGAAGCACGGATATGTGACCCTGTTCAAAACGGACTCACCTTTTATGCTGGGAAAACATCACAACATGATAAATGGCGTCGATAAGTATTATGTGGAGGATAATAGGACAATACTTGACCAGATAAAGAACAACAAACAGGTCTTCGCGTTTGTGCACTTTGCAAATTTTCACTATCCCTACGGCTTTCTTAACCTGGAGTTCGGCGGAACCGAATACGTGAAGAAGATTGAGGCGCTTGAAGAGAAATGTGCAATACCCAAAGGTAAGATTCATTTCGAAGACCATGCTATAGACGCATTCAAATCAAGGAAGGATCAAGAATTGCTTTATCGCTATAAGAGAATTATAAACCACCTATACTCAAACAGACGAGACGATGAGCTGTTCGACCTGTATTTGGAAGGCATTAATTATTTCAATAAGCGTTTCCTCGACGACTTCTTTGACGAATTGCTGAAAATACTGGCTTCCGACGACTACCTGGTCATCATTTCTTCAGATCACGGCGAAAGCTTGACTGACGAGACCTACGGACATCACGATTCCATAGATGAGGGCGTGCTGCGAGTTCTGCTTGCATTCCACTCCAAGGACATAAAGCCTGGCGTCTATAAAAACAGGGTCAGGACCATAGACGTCTTTCCAACCCTTATGGAAGTACTTTTCAATGAGAAGTGCAAGAAAGACGGGAAATCGCTGCGGCCGCTGATATATAACGACAAGAAAGAACCCAATAGGTTCGCATTTTCAGGGATATGGGTGACTGACTCGGCCGAGCTCGACAAGAAGCCAGATGATATGCTGAAGATAGATGCGGCACGCTCTAGGCAGCAAGGCACCAGTTCAAAATACGCCGCCGCGGCGTATGAGGACGATTATAAGTGTGAGGTCACGTACAAGACCTTCGAGAATCGTTCTGAAAGGCTCGTCGAGCACTATTCCGAACGGTTATACAAGATCAGTTTTCCGACTCACATGAAGCTTGTCAAAAATCGCAAAATGACAAGGAAGATGGTGGCCCTGATTAACAGATACAATGCAATTCACATCCAAAAAGAGCATAAAAAGAAAAAGATGCTAGAGAAATATTTCAATCTTCTCGGATACCGAATAGGAAGACAAAAATGACCGT
>CABMGC010000034.1 GCA_902385515.1 uncultured archaeon | reverse complement strand
TATGTTCATGAAGTACTCGTCCCAGGACGGCCTTGAGACCTTGAAGTCCTTTGACATCTTGCCAAGCAGCGCGTCTGTGCGCTCGTAGAAGCTCTGTATGTCGGAGTCGTTGCTTATCCGCTCGTCAGCCATCTTGCACGTCTCGATCAGCTGCTGCTGCGTGGCGTCAGGATTCTTCGCCTCCGCCTTCTCGATCTTGATGAACGCCTCAAGGGTCTTCGGGTCCCCTTCCCTGCCCCGCTGCCTCATGCGCTCGAACCTGACCTCCTGCCTGGCGGTCACGTATATGAGCCTGAAGCCCTTGTGCTTCCTTAGCTCCTCGACCTCCGCGGGGTTCCTTATCGAGTCGACCACGCAGTTCACGTCCCCTTTTAGCTTCTGCAGCGCCTTCTTCGCGAGTACGCCTGCGCCGTGCTCCTTCCTCAGCTCGTTGCCCTTCGCAATCAGGCCTTCCCGGGTTATCTCCTTCTTCTCCGCGGCGAGTTCCTCGCGTATCACGTCTGAGAGCGAGAAGTACTTGAAGCCCTTGGTCACAAGATACTCGGCCAGCGTGCCCTTGCCCGCGCAGTTCTCTCCAGTAAGGCCAATTATAATCATGCAATCCTTCAGAAGTCTGTTTTTAATCTTATAAACCTATCCGAGCCCGGGCCACAGGAACGCCGATTCCCGCTTCCGTGCGCAAACGTATAAATGCGTGTTTTGCAAATTACGACCAGGGTTATCATGTTGGCCGGGCAAAATCTAAAGACCGCACCGAAAACAGCGGACGACGCAGAGCAGGTAAAATTAGCGGCCATGAGCCGGTTTTTGGTGTGCGCAGCCCTGAGGGTGACGTGCGCGGATGGCAAGAGCGCTACGGAAAAGGAAGTGATCGACACCGTGCTCGAGATGGCAAACGAGCGAAGGGTGAAGGTAGATCCGAGCATGCTGTCGGGCAGGAAGTCCGACCGCCGGGCGGCAATAGGCAAATTGCTGGCGGAGTCGCTGGATGAGCGTGTCGGATTCGGGTCTCATTCGCTCGTAACCGCCGCCCATGATTCAAAGATCGCGCTGAACGACGACGGGGTGAGGTCCTGCGACATGTTCATCCTCGCCATCCACAAGGCGTACAAGAGCGACCGCAAGGATGTGGAAGTGACTCTGGGCTGCAGGGGGCTGGAGATGTATGAAATACGCGATGAGCTGATAGTCATGAATTCCAGGGACATAAAAGAGCTGCTCCGCGACGTCAGTAGGATTAATGGGGATCACGCGACCTTCTGAAAGGCGCGTGCAGAAATCACTTTCCAACCAGCTTCGCTATGCCGTCGTCCAGCGCATATTTGGCCGTGAAGCCGAGCTTCTCGGTGGACTTTTTCGTATCTGCCAGGGTGTGCATCACGTAGTTGCTGGCGTCGATGGGCTTGTAGGCCGGCCTTATGTCCTTGCCCATGTGCGCGTTGAGCTTGTCTATGAGCTCGTTCAGAGTGTAGCTCTTTCCCGTCCCGACGTTGAAGACGTCGAAACCGTGAATTCCCGTGGCCTTCACGAAAGCGTCCACCACGTCGTCCACGTACGTGAAGTCGCGCGTCTGCTTCCCGTCGCCGAATATGAGCGGCGCCTCCCCTTTTTTCATCGACCACATGAACTGGCTGACGAGGTTCGCGTACTGCTTCTTCTGCTCCTCGTGGGGCCCGTAGACCGAGAACAGCCTGAGGCATATCGCGTTGACCCCGTACAGCTTGTTGTAGAGCTCAGCGAGCCTCTCGACCGCGTATCTCGCTTCGGTGTAGTACTCCGTGACCTTCGGGAACATGTCCTCACGGCTGGGGGTGCCCTGGCCGTTGTAAATCGATGACGTCGAGGCTATCACGAGCCTGGCCTTCGTGCTCTTTGCGAACTAGAGCACGCTCACGGCTCCCTCGACCACCTGGTTGACCCTGTGGGGATCCTCCTTGTATATGGGGGTGGACGAGTACACGCCAAGGTGGAATATGATGTCTGGAACAAAGCCCACCTTCGCTATGTTCTTCGAGTCAGTCCTTACAACTGTCACCCTTCCCGTCCTCATGGCTTTCTTCAGGTTCTTCCTGGATCCGGTGTGCATGTTGTCCACCACGGTCACCTCATTGGACTGGGATAGCCTTTCGACCAGGTTGCTCCCTATGAAGCCCGCTCCGCCAGTAACCACTATTTTCTTGCCAACAATTTCCATAGAATCCCCTGAGAATCGTACGGGTACATATCAAGGGCTAAATATAAATATCAATTGATTAAGCGGAACTTCACGTGCGTTTCTGGCGGCAAACCTTTTTAATACAGGCGCGAGAAGAACATACGTGGAGATGATATGGTAGTCCAATGCGTAAAGTCTGAGACGGCGAACAAGGTAGATTTTCCTGAAGCTTTTGTAGATTCACTCGGAAGGCACAGCCTGGCAGGAAAGGGCTTCGGAGCGATATCCGCCCTGGTGGGAATGGCCCAGACCGCGACCGGCGTTAGGGACATACTCAACCCTGCGCTTTATCCCCTGCCCGCATCGCACATAAGTGCCGCAACGCTCAACGCCCTGACAAGTTCGTCACACCTCATAGAGTCGCTGAAGCCCACCGTGCTGCAGATCGGCAGCCAGACGCCGATGTACGCCGCGACTCTGCCAACCCTCCCGATAAAAGTGGTCGACGGCGTTTCTTACGTGAGCCAAATTTCTCCCGACGCATTTCCGACCCTGAAATCCGGCCTCGTGCTCATAACCGCAGGCATAATTATCATCGGACTGAGCGAAAAGGCCAGGATCGACATGGCGAACCGGAAGGAACTTGCCAAAAGCCTGACTGAAGGAAAAAGGGAATGAACGCCGGGAAGCAAAGGGATGACCAATGGCCGAAGCGGAACGCGCGAACTTAGATCACAATCTGGCTGACAGGATAAGATCCGGAGCGGCCAGCGTTACTGCCGCTGTCGAGGGCTTGCTGCGCAAGGAAACCGCGGAGGGCTACATCACTCTCCTGACAACCAGGCCCAGCAGTTTCTCGCTAAATTGCCCCAGTTCGGCCTACGTGTACATAAGCGGCACCGACAAGACGAAGGCGAGATTCAGCACGGACTGCATAATCAGGTACGACCGCAAAAACTGCAAGGCGACGATAGTGCAGAGCCGGAAAGAGGGCAAGAATGCGGGTTCGGGCGCCGCAGAGGTTTGGACGCAGTCTTTCGAGAAGCTGCACCCCCGTCTTTCCGAAGTGTACACGATGCCTTTCGAAAGTCTTCATCCGCAACTCGAGCCAGATTCGCTGTCCCTAAAGCAAAGGGCGCTTCCGCGCGAAGCGGTAAGCCTGATACTGCCACACCTTGACAGGAC
>CABMGC010000033.1 GCA_902385515.1 uncultured archaeon | reverse complement strand
CAATATAGAAGACCAGATTGGGTCAACAAGTCACTTGGCAAAACCGCAAGGATTTCAGGACTGCCGTGATATTCAGGGCTGTATCTGCGGTCCCGCACAGTTTTTCCGCCGGAGCGCCATTGTGCCAGCGCTATTTCGACCTTTTTCTCGCTCTGGCACTGCTCTTTGCGCCCGACGATCCCATGCCGCCCCTTCCGAATAGCATTATCAGCACGACTCCGGCGAGACATGTCCAGAAGGTGAATTGGATACTTAGGCCAAACAGGGTGTTCAGTGACCAGATTAGCAAATATGGGACTACTGCCAGCAACGCCGCGAACAAGGCGCACATAACCAACACGAAACCCACTTTTCCCGCAACTCCCAATTTATTGAAAAAAGTTCCCATATCCCACATAATTCCACCTTTTGTTTGCCGGCAAATCCGGCTCAAGATCTTGCATCGCGGCAACGTTCACTGCCGAAGCCGGCTCGCGTTGCACGAATCATTTCAGAATTGCCTCTCACTTCCTGTGCTTCTTCAGAAGCTTGCTCATCGCTTCTATCTTGGCGTTCAGGCTTGCAACGTCCTTCTTCGTCGCGAACGGCGCAGCCTTTATCGCCCCGTCGAACTGCTTCTGCATCTCCTTCTGCATCTCTTTCATCCGCTTCTGCATCCGGGCCTGCGCCTCCTTCACGCGCTGCGCGCGCTCGGCGGTGTACTTTGCCGTCAGCTCGCGCACCATCTTCTCGCCGTCCGCCTTGCTTATCTTTCCTTCCTTGGCGAGCCTGTCAAGCGCATCGTTCACCGCGTCCAGCGTTATGTAGCTCACTCCCAAACCGAATTTAAGGCCTCTTTTTACAAATTCGTCCATACTTGCACCCATCTAGCTTAATCATGTTAAGATAGCAGGATTTTTATACCGGACGCATCGGGCGACCTTGGGGCCCTGCGAAAACGAGCCTCGGTTGCGAATCACTGCCTATACAGAACTATCTGCAGCTGTCCTGTGTAATCAAACGACGGCGCCTGCACAGTCAGGGCGACTTCCGCTATCGCGTCGGGATCCGAGCACAGAATCTTCTTTGACACGCTGTAATTGTAAGATACGAGATGGAAGGGCGGCAACACAACGACCCTTTTCAAGTCCAGCGACTGCGCATCGAACACGAGGGTATAGTTCAGTTTTTCTCCGGGGGTCACGTTCGCGTACGCGAAATGCCAGCTTGACGCCAGCAACTGCGGCGACTTTGGACAGAACACGTAGCCATTGGGCAGCAAAGTCATGCCTGACAGATTTCGCGACACGTTGCCGACATAGAACGCGGTGTGCGGCACGAATACGAATAACGGTAAAGACTCGCTCGCATTCAGCGAGACGTACCTGCTTGCAAGAGCGAAATACTTGCCCTGCAATGAGAGATAGCCCTGGACGAGGCTAGAGTATTCGCCAGCGAGGGACGCGTACGACAGGCAGGCATATATGACGAACGCCACCACCGCTACCACCATAAGCACGACCGCAGGATAACGCACATTCGACCAAGTATTGCTGCGGTCGGATTCCGTCGGGCGGCGCGGTTTGCTTCTATGTTTAGCTGGCATTTGAACGGTAACCAGACACATATAAAGAATTTAAGCCTTGCCCTAGCGCGCTTAGCTTGCCCTCTACCTTGCACGCGGCGCAAAGCAAGGTTATTATAAGTAAAGATAGAAGCTTTGGATGAGAAGCATGGTGATGGAACATGGCCGGCTCTGATTTTCTATCGCTGCGGCAGAACGAGAGGGAGCTCAAGCGGACCGCGCACATACTCAATATCGTGGCCAAGTTCGGCATGCGAAGCGTCGTCGAAAGAATCCGCATAGGCGAAAAGCTGCACCTCAAGGTAGGATGGCAGCAGAAGGAGAACATTGAAAAGACTACTGAGAAGGCGCGCCTAAGGATGCTGCTGGAAGAGCTGGCCACAACTTTCGTGAAGTTCGGCCAGATACTCAGCACGAGGGAGGACCTGGTGGGCCAGGAGCTTGCCGACGAGCTCGCCAAGCTGCAGGACTCGATGAGGCCGTTTCCTTCGCAGCAGGCAAGGCACGAGATAGAGGCGCAGCTGGGCAAGAGCATCAAGGAAGTATTCTCAAGTTTCGACGACAACCCGATAGCGTCCGCATCCATAGCCCAGGTGCACAGGGCGATGCTGAAGAACGGCAAGGCGGTGGTCGTAAAAGTGCAGAGGCCGGGCATAGAGGAGACGATACGGGAGGACACGCAGATAATGCACTACCTCGCCACCATGCTCGACAAGTACGTCCCAGAAATGAAGCACTGGAACCCGAAGCTTCTTGTAGACGAGTTCGAGCGGTCGATAATGAAGGAGCTCGACTTCCAGAGGGAAGCGAAGAGCGCAATAAGGATGAGGGACAATTTCTCCGGCGAAAAAGGCGTGTACATACCGATGGTCTACGAGCACATAAGCACAAGCAGGGTCCTCGTCATGGAGGAGGCAAGGGGGACAAGGCTTTCGGATGTCATAAGGTCGAACTTAGGCAAGTACGACAAGACGCTCATAGCAAGGCGCGGGGCGGACGCGTTCTTCAAGATGGTTCTTGAGGACGGGTTCTACCACGCGGACCCCCACCCTGGCAACATACTCGTCATGAAAGGGAACGTCGTGTGCTTTTTGGACTTCGGCAGGGTCGGCTCCGTAGACAAGGAGCTTGCCATGAGCATGCTGAGGCTCGTTACATTCGCGGTGGACAACGACCCGAGAGGCCTGGTCATGCAGCTATCGAGGATGGGCCTCATAGACGACGGAGTAGACGTCGAGGCGTTCACGGAGGACATGGCAGACCTGCTCGACACGTACTACAGTAGGAAGCTGGAGGAGGTGCAGATGGGGCACCTCCTGCGCGGGCTGTTCTCTGTGACAGACAAGTACGGGGTCCGCAGTCCGAGGGCGTTCACCGAGCTGAGCAGGGCGCTGTTCATACTGGAAGGGGTGGGCATGGCGCTCAACCCGAAGTTCAACGCGTTTGCAGAGTTCAGGCCGTACGCGAGCAGGGCCGCGGCGCTCGCATACTCCCCGAAGAGACTGGAGACCATAATCAGGGACAACATCCTCGACGTCGAGTACATGGTGAAGACGTTCCCCGGAACCCTGCGCAAGATAATGAACAAGCTCGAGTCTGGAGAGATGAAGGTAGAGCTCGTGCACACGAACCTTGCGAGCCTGGCCGAAGACCTTGACAGGATGAGCAACAAGCTGTCTTTGGCAATGGTGCTTGCGGCCATGGTGGTCGGCTCGTCGATCGTAATTGGCACAAGCCCGACCCTCGGCAGGGTCGGATTCGCCATAAGCTTCGTCCTCGGCCTGTGGCTCGCGGTCAAGATCCTCCTGTATCGGCCTAACGACTGAGCTGCCAGGACCGCATCCCGCGGCGATTGGTGCGTTAAGCCTTTAAATTCTTCCAACGAAGTAAATAGCATGCTGACGAAAAGGCATGCTGCGAAAGGATCTGTTTTAGAGGAGAAAGTCATAGAGGCGTGCATGGACCTGGCCTTCCAGTGCGTCAAGGAAGGCAGCCTGTTCGTGATAGAGCTCGACGGGGCGAGCGCAGGATACTACACGAAGGTCTTCCATTCCCTTATACGGGACGACAAGAAGAAGCTCAACGTGACGGTGGAATCTGACAAGCCCATAATAAAAAACCTTGCCGCGCTCGACGGCGCAGTCATATTGAACAACCGCGGAGACATGCGTGAATTCGGGGTCACGCTGAAAAAGCAGATGACTTTCTTCGGCCACGGCAAGAGGCACGCGTTCGCGGTCGGAACGAGCAGGCTCAGGGGACTTGTGTGCATACTCGCGAGCGAAGAGGACAAGCACGTAAGGCTTTTCAGGGAGGGAGTGTGCGTCGCTGACGTCGATTCCAGGACGCGCGTGCCGGCGAAGCTGAAGCACAGGCTGGTCAGGGTCCTTGACACTCCACTCTCAAAGGTGCTCGTTGCAAGCGGCATAACCGCGTCCATACTCACGCTCAACCCCATACCTGCGATAGTCACCATAACCGGCAGCAGCGTGATCGTCTCCTATGGCTTCGACAGGCTGAAGGCGCTGTTCAAGTGAACTGCCAGAACGGAAAGGATGGGACATTTAAAAACTTTCGCGGACAAGTAGTCTCGAAGTGGTCGAATGCCCATACGAGAAGATAGCAAAAACGAGCCAAAAAAGCACGGAAACGGATTGAAGATAGTCGCGGGCGTGCTGCTTGTTGTCGTATTGGCGGGCGCGTATCTTTACTACACCTATGGCTCCCTGCCTAGCGCGGTACTCTCGTCCAAGCAGGTGAACGAGAGCACTCTTAGGTCAGCGCTGCTGCAGAAAATCAGCTCCACGCCGCAGCTCAGCTTCGCGTACTTAGGTAGCATAGTGATAAACAACACGGACCCTTACATCGCGATAAACTTCAGCAAGTACTACAACGACTCCAGGGCGACGTTCTCTTTCACGCAGTTCCCTGTGCTTGGCAACGTTAGCGTTATCATAATATCCCTCAACAACGGCACGTCGGGATACGGCTGCCTCAAGGCATGGAACTCGACGTTAGGTGAGGCAAAAGGCTACGTGTGCACCACGGCGACGGGGCTGGCCACGAGCGGCATAATGGACACGCTTAACAGGATTGTAAACACGTCAAGCATCTCAAACCTGCAGATCAGCTCGTATGGAATAAGCCTGTGGAACGGCCAGCCATGCTACTCCGTTTCGGGTTCGGGAGCAATGAAGGTCAACGGCGCGCTGGTGAACCAGGCCGGCTTCATACCTTCGACGTTCGACTTCGATTCGTGCTTCTCGGCGCAGTACAACATACCCCTTACGCTAAACGGTACGTTCGACCTTGGCAACGGCAGGTTTGCGCACGTCAGGATAAGGCAGACTGGCATGGGCCTGGCGACCAGCGACAGCGAAGTCGTGTCCTTGCCGGGGCCAGTCCTGAACGGATGAGCTTCACTTCCAGACGTACTTCTTCGCTTCTAGGGCGCCTACCGCCACCAGGGCGACTGCGGCCGCCATGACCAACTGGATCGGAGACACCGCGGTCAGGTTGAAACTTGAGCTCAGCGCGGGCACGTAGATCAATGCAAGCAGGAAGCCCACCGAGACGACGGCCCATACGTCCATGACGCGATTGGTGAAAACGCCAAGCCGCGCTACGGGCTCCCGGTCGGAGCGCGAGACGAACGCCAGCGCCATGTAGCCGAACATCCACGTCGCGAACGCGAGCGTCTGCGACTCCAGGGCGGGCGCGCCAAAGGATAGCGAGTAGAAGTACACCGCCGTCACGGCCGCGAACAGGACGATGCCCTTCATGAACACGTTTGCAAGAAGCCTCCCGTCAAGCATGGGTGCCTTGGGATCGCGCGGTGGCCTCGAATATATGTCCTTCTCCCTTGGCTCCGCCACGAAACCGGCGGACGCCGCGAGGTCCATGAAAAGCTCCAGCACTATTATCTGTATGGGGGCGAACGGGAGTGCCACGAACAGCAGCACCGGAAGCAAAAATATCAGCACCAGCGCGACCTTCACTGACAGGTAGTACTCTATGCCCTTCTGCAGGTTGTCGAAGAAGGTCCTGCCCTCGAAGACCCCCTGCGCCACGGTCAGGTAATTGTCGTCGGCCAGAACGACGCCCGCGGCCTCCTTTGCCACGTCCGTGCCCTTGACACCCATCGCTATTCCGATGTCCGCCCCGCGCAACGCGAGAACGTCGTTGATGCCGTCCCCGGTAACCGCGACCACCTCGCCGTTGCCCTGCAGCGCGCGCATTATGCGGTACTTGTGGGATGGAGTCGTCCTCGCAAATACCGATACTGTCTTGACGGCCTTTGCAAGCGAAGCGTCGCTCATTGAATCCAGGTCTTCACCCGTAAGCACGGTCCGGCCGAGTATGCCTATTTTCGACGCCACGAAACGGGCAGTAGCAGGATGGTCGCCGGTTACGATTATAGTCCTGATTCCGGCCCTCGCGAGATCCTTGATCGTGTCCCTGACGCCAGGTCTTATCGGATCCTCGAAAACTATCAGCCCCGCGAGCGTGAGGTTTTTCTCAAGCTTTTCGATGGCGACATTGCGCGTGCCGGACATGCCGGTCCCGCGCCCATAGGCCAGCGCGATGACCCTCCTCCCCTTTGACGTCTGGCGGTCGAGCTCCGCCTTCACATCCTTGTTCGCTTTTTTGCAGTGCCTGAAAACCTCCTCCGGGGCGCCGCTCATGAACAGCGTCGGCTTGCCGTTCACGTTCCGCACGACGGTCTTCGTCTTCCGCCCTTCGCCAAAGCCTCTCTGCCCAAGTATCTCGAAGCGCCCCATGTCTATGCGGAGCGCAAGCGCCTCCCTCTTTATCTCGATGTCCATGTATGAAGTCTCGTATTCGGACACCGCCCCCTGCGCTGCTTCCAGTACCTCCCTGCGCCTTGCATTCGGATAGATGCTAGCGATCCGCATCTTTCCTTCAGTAGTCGTTCCCGTCTTGTCAGTCACTATGACTGTCGCCGTGCCTAGCGCCTCTGCCGAATTTAGCTTCTTTACAAGGAAGTTATGCCGAGACAGCGTGTACGCGCCAAGGCCGAGAACCATCGTTATTATTATCGGAAGCTCCTCGGGGATAGTTGCGAAGGCCAAGGAGAGGCCTGTCAGCACCATGGTCTTCAGTTCGCGGCCCTGCAGGATGCCTATGAAAGGTATCAATATAGAAAAGAACAGCGCGACATAGACTAGCTTTCCTGCCAGCGCCCGCATCTCCAGCTGGAGCTTCGTCCTCGGAGGCTTGACCTCCTTCGTCTTGCTCGCTATCTGGCCGAACTTCGTGCCGGGCCCTGTGGCGTAGACCAGAGCGGCGCCCTCCCCCGACACGACAACCGTGCCTGCGTAAACCTCTTCTCCGTTTCCCCTGTCGACAGGGACGGACTCTCCCGTAAGGGCGGATTCGTCGACCTGCAGGCCCACCGAATGTGAGATCTTCGCGTCGGCGGCTATCTTTGTCCCTGGCGTAAGGATTATCAGGTCGCCAGGAACCACTTCAAGCGAGTCGACCTCGGTGATCTTTCCGTCTCTTATGACCCGGGTCAGAGGAGCCGCGATCTTTCCGAGGGCGATTATTGCCCTCTTGGCCCGATACTCGTTGTTCACCTCCGCAAGGACCAGCAGGGTTATTACCGCGAATATCGTTATCGCGTCGTCAAGCCTGCCCCACAGGCTGTAGACTATTCCGACAAAAAACAGAAGAAGTATCATCGGCTCAGTTATCTCGTGCCTCGCTATGCCAAGGAAGCTGACCTTCTCGGGAGTGTAGACCTGGTTGGGCCCGAATCGGATTAGCAACTCCTTTGCATCGCTTGAACTCAGGCCTTGTGCGGGCATAATCATCCTATTGGACAGCTCACGTAAGCGGTGGCGTAACAGTCGGTAGGCAGAGTGGTTCCGCAGTTGGCCGCACCCGAGCCTCCGCCCACCAGCGTTCCGCTGGTATCGCAGTGGCAGGTACCGCAGCTTGAGGAGCTGCACGAATAAACTCCTCCGGTGGTGCAAGATCCGCCCGATGTGCTTGAACTGGATCCCGGAGTCCCGACGCCGCACGTGTTCACCGAGGAACCGCAGCTTGGCGTCGATCCGTCGGAGGTTGTGCACACCCACGTTTCGCAGTCGAACAGCGCGTACTGGTTTTGGACGTTGTTTATGCAGTAATTGGTTCCGAACGGCCAATTGCCGTGGCCGTTGGTGTGATAGCACCACACGCTCCTGGTGTGAACTGCGCTTGTGATTGTGGTAGTGGTTGTTGAAGTCGTGGTCGTTGCGGGGGTCTGCCTGCAGTTCGATGCGTAGCCGAACTTGCACTCGCAGTCGCAAGGCTCCACCAAAAATCCGCTCTTGAACTGGTAGCTGCACTGCTGGCCTACGTAAGGATTGCCTGAAAGGTCCTGTGTAGGGCAGTCATATGACAGCGGGCAGTTAGTGGACGGCCACGGGCACCATCCGGTGAAGGTGCAGCTGCAAGGGATGTAAGAAGCTATTGTCGTCGTGACGGTATTGACGGATGTGGTTGGAGTGGTGGTTGAGACGGTGGTGGACGTGGATGTCGTAGCGGTGGTCGTAGATACGGTTGTACACGTGCCAGGTATGTATTCAAGCGTGCACGATCCGTAAGGAGTCGCGCCGCCAACGCATCCGCAGTCGACCCAGCAGGGGTTGCCTATCTGTCCACTGTCGTATTGGCACCACCACTCGTATCCGTATCCTGGAGTCGTGATGCAAGTTGAGCAATGCATGTAGTAATATGACCCGATGGTGGTCGTGAATGTCGATGACGTCGAAGTCAATATTGTTGAAGATGTCGTTGAAGTCGACGTTGAAGTGGATGTAGAGGTCGAGGTAGAGGATGTCGTTGTAGTGGTGCTGAGGCAGTTCGAATCAAGACTGCGGACGCAGCCTCCGAAGGCATAGGTGCCGCTATTGCATTCGCATACGGTGGTGGAGCATGCGTTGCCGTGATGCGCGTAGTCGGTATACGAGCAATGCCAGATGTCGCTATAGCCAGTGTTGCCGGTCTCGCACGTCGGGCCGCAATCCTCGGAGTATATGATGACGGTGGTGGTTGTCGAAACAGTGCTGGTCAATGACGTGGTCGTGCCGACCTGGTGGAAGTTTGCCTGCTCGGTTATCGGGTTGGTCATGACTACGCTGGACGACGCAAGGTTGCCGGTATAGCTCGACGTCCCAAGGCCGTTCCAGCCGTCGAATATCCAGCCGGTGTTCGCGTACGCGTTTATGAAGACCGTGGTGAATGCATCATACCAGCCGCTGCCGGGCTGCACCGATCCCGACCCCGAAGGGCTTACGATTTCGGTGAGGGGATACTGGAGTATGTAATTGGCGGTCACTGTGCAGTTTTGGGATATCGAGCAGCCGGGGCCTATCGAGAACTGGCCCGCCTGGTTGGTTAGGCCGCAGCCGCTGAGCGAATCATACCTGTACTGGGTGGATGACGCGCCCTGCACAGGGGATTCGAAGAAGTACGAATGCGTGTCTGAACACGACCCTCCGGTGAAAGTGACCGTCGCAGGAAGCTGGGAGCACGCGTACTCCACGCCTCCCAGCTTGAGCACGCCCTGGCTGCTACTGTAGCAGCTTATGCCATTCTGTCTGAAGGTAACGTATATCGGCCTCTTGAAGGAAACGACGTTCGAGGCGAATGCACCGGCGAATGACGCGGTGACAAGGACGTTGCCCGGCGTCAGGCTGGATACTCCGCTGAAGGCGTGGCCGCTGCCGTCTGAAGAAGTTGCAACAGGGGATATTGTAACGAAAGAGGCGTTGGACGAGAATGTGACCGTCCCGCCCGATATTACCGAATTGAATACGTAGACCGTCGCGGTGAGCGGGTCGATTGCCCCGTTGGCAGGGTTCGTTGCGTTCTTGACCGCAAGCCTGATCTGGGGCAGGGCATTCACCGGAAGCTGGACCTGGGTTGCGAACGCGCCCGAGTAGGTCTGCCTCGGGTTGGACGCGCAGGAAGTGAAGTTGCCGCTCTGGCACGGGATCGCACTCAGGTACAGCTTGCCTGCCACCAGCGCGCCCACTGACGCCTGCTGGGTGATGTGTATGCTGCAGATTATCGCGCCGCCCGCGAGCACGTTGCTGGGCACGCACGTCCCGTTCGTTGGAGGGAAGCCTGTCGCGTTGATCGAGATGGAAGGATTCATTATCGGATAGGACTGGGTGTTTGTGAGCAGCATCTCGACATCGCTCGCCACCGCGTTCGACCCGAAGATGAAGTCCTGGCAGTAGGAGCCGAATGAGAACCTGCACGCCTGCTGGGTCAGCTTTGCAGGAGCGAGCACGAAGATGAATAGGAAGGCCACGACTGATATTATTATCAGGATCGCCCAGCTATACGTCACAAGGTACTCCAATGCCGATTGCGCCTTCATGCTTTTCGCGCCGCCGGCACTCCCTATCCTGTGAACGTTGCTAATTCTGCGAGTATCGCTGCTGTTCATTAATCATAGTAATGACAGTAAGATATTTAAGCCATATCTGGCGCGAAGCTTGGGGCGTTAACTCATAAAGTTGAAATTTTCGTATGCTATGTATTTCATACGGATCGTTACCTGTGGGTTTCTTCAACGCCTGACAATCGACTTCACGGCGGCTCTGACATTGCCCGCTGCTTCGGCAATGATGTGATCTGCTTCACCTTTGTGAGTCACATAAAGAATTACCGCGCCAGTGACCAGCATCAGCGGATTGGCGATCTCGGGCATAGCGTTTTGCACTGGGATTGTCTGAATGGCCCCGGACGGCGAGAACGCCATCTCGTAGAAAGTCCTGCCGATGCCGAATGGAATTTCTGCGGTGCCAACCCCTCCTGCCACAGACAGGAAAATTCCCGCGGCTGTTGAAACCCCTTTGAGGGTTACCTTGCTTCCCGTCTGCGGAACCTGGGCGGAGAATCCCGCAACCTCCGTTTCTGTTCTTATCGCGTCTTGTTTATTTGCAAATGCGCTTGCCATTGGAACACCTAATTGTTACATTTGTCTATCGCTTTTCAGCTATCGCTTTTCAATATATTTTGCCCACGCTCAGTCAGTGATGCATCCCGTGTTGAAGTTCGCGGTTACCGTGGCCCCGCAGCTGCCCACGTTGCTAAGGTCGTACTGGCAGAATGAACATCCGTGCGCGCCGCAGAGCCTCAGGTCCGTGCAAATGTTGGTCGGCACGGTCAACGTGTAATAGCCGTTATGGCAACTTGGATCCGCCGGGGCGTTTATGCACGTAGGGGAGGATACGTCTATGCTCGTGCTAGTCGAGAACGCGCCCGCAGGGGAGTAGCAGGTGACCTGCGCGTTTACTATAGGATGCTGGGCGCCGCCTATCAGTGCGGTTCCGGTGGCGCGGCCCGTGATCGTCATCGATGATGAGCATATGGTGGTGGTTGAAGTCACCGTTGTTGTGGTCGTTGCGGTGGTTATGGGAGTCTGCTGGCAGCTCGATGCGAATCCTATCAGGCACTCGCAGTCGCAAGGCTCCACACCGAAGCCAGTATGGAACTGGTAGCTGCACTGCTGGCCAGCCACATTGTCGCAGTTGTAATACAGGGGACAGTTGGATGATGGCAGCGGGCACCATCCGGTGAAGGTGCAGCTGCAAGGGATGTAGGGCGCGACGGTCGTGGTTGAAGAGAAGGACGTCGTAGTGGACGAGGTCGTAGAGCTTACGGTCGAGTATTGAACGTATATCGTGGTCGTCGAAAGCGTTGAAACGGTGGTCGGCACGGTCGGGCCCGGGCCGTTGCACGTGCCCTCCCTGTAGATGACGCTGCAGCTTCCGTACGGACGCGCGCCCCCAATGCATCCGCAGTTCACGTAGCAAGGGTCCCCGATCTGGTTGTTGTCATACTGGCACTGCCAGGCGTACGCGTTTCCTGGAGAGTTTATCAGGCAGGTATAGCACCATCTAAGGCCAGAGGTTATCGAAGTTGTGGTAGGCATGCTCGTAGTCGAAGTCGCAACCGTTGAGGTCGTTGACGTACCGATGGTGGAAGTGGTGGACGGCCCTATGGTCGTAGTCGATGACGGCCCGACCGTCGTGGTCGTGGACAGGGACGTGGTCGATGTCGTTGAAGTCGATGTCGTGACATAGTACGTGGCCTGCTCGCTTATCGGGCCGTTCATTACGATGTTGGCCGAAACGGCATTGCCCGTGTAGCTCAAGTAACCCGCACCGAACCAGTTATCGAAGGCCCATCCGAAGTTGGGCGTCTCGGATATCTGCACTGTGCTGAGCGCGTCGATCCAGCTGTCGCCAGGAGTCACCTGGCCCGCGCCTATCGGGTAGGCTATCTCCGACAAGTGGTACTGCGTGTTGAACACCACCGTGGCTTTGCACTCCGAGCTTATGGAGCACGACTGGCCCACCGAGAACGAACCGCTGGGCGAGGTCAGGCCGCATCCGCCTATCGAATTGTAAGCGTAACGAGTATCGAGAGGACCTGATATCACCTGCGATATGGCGTACGGGTGCTGCGCACAAGAATCCGGAACGAAAGACACCGTCGCCGGCAGCTGCGCACACGTGTACGGCACGCCCTTTACCGTAAGCACGGTCTGGCCTATGTTCTCGGCCGAACAAGAAATGCCCCGCTGCTGGAAAGTCACGTACAGCGGCTGCCTGAACGAGACGATCGTGTTGGCAGACTGTCCGGCAAATGAAGCTATGACGTTGACGTCGCCCGAAGTCATGCTCGATATGCCGCTGAAGGAGTGGCCGCTGCTGTCCGAGGACGAGGCGGCGGGGGACAGCGTCGCGAAGGGAGAGTTTGGCGAAATTGGCACGTACGAGAAACTGACGGTCGCCCCGGAAACAGAGGAACCGAAAAACTTCACAGTGGCAGTCAGCGGGTCGATTGCGCCGTTGGCGGGGTTCGTTGCGTTCTTAGCGGAGAGGGTTATGCTTACGTTGGGAATTATCAAAGGCTGGACCTGGGTCGCGAACGCACCGGAGTAATTCTGCCTCTGGTTGGATGCGCATGAGGCGGCGTCGCCGCTCTGGCACGGGATCGCGCTCAGATACAGCTTGCCCGCGACCAGCATTCCCTGCGTGGACTGCTGCGGGATGGTCACCGTGCAGATTATCGCGCCGCCAGGCAGCACGTAGCTCGGCAGGCAGTCGCTGGTCGTAAGCGGGAAGCCAGTCACGTTCACCTGTATCGAGGGATTCAGTATTGCGAAAGACTGCGAATTCGTTAGGAGTATGCCGACGCTGCTGGCCACCGCGTTCGACCCGAAGATGAAGTCCTGGCAGTAGGAGCCGAATGAGAACCTGCACGCCTGCTGGGTCAGCCTTGACGGAGCGAGCACGAACAGGAAAAGGAAGGCTATTACCGAGGCGATTACCAGAACCGCCCAGCTATAAGTCACTAGATACTCAAGGGCAGACTGCGCCTTCGCAGCCTTTATTCTGGTAGTATCCAATCCAGATGGCCCGTTGGTCCTGGACTTGACCATGCCGCTTATTGGAAGCTAAAGTATTTAAATTATTGAACGATTGACGAACAATCGTTAAATATGCCGAAAGGCATATATCATACATGAATAAAGAGGCAAGACTGTACAGGCGCATTGGCGGGGGCGACGTCGAATGCTGCGCGTGCGCAAGGCGGTGCAGGCTCAAGGAAGGGGCAAGGGGCTTCTGCCAGGTCAGGCAGAACCTCAACGGAAGGCTTTGCCTGCTGCACTACGGCTCAGTGTCATCGCTTCAGATCGACCCCATAGAAAAGAAGCCGTTCAACCACTTCATGCCCGGCTCGCGCGTGCTGAGCATTGGCACGACATCATGCAACTTTCGCTGCTCGTTCTGCCAAAACCACGACATATCGAAGGTCGCGGACGCAGAAGGCACGGAACTTTCGCCAAAAAAGGCGGTCGCACTTGCTGTGCTGAACCGTGCCAAGGGAATCGCGTACACTTACAACGAGCCGACAATATTTTTGGAGTACGCTCTAGATGTGGCAAAAGAAGCCCGCAAAAGCGGACTCTTCAACGTGTTCGTAACTAACGGGTTCATGACTGATGAGGCCATAGGCGCAATGACTGGCCTAATCGACGCGGCCGTGGTCAACTTCAAGGGGAACGGCGAACGGGAGTTCGTTAGCAAATACCAGTCAGTGCCCTCGAGCGATCGGATACGCGAATCGCTAATCATGATGCGAAAGGCCAAAATCCACACGGAGATTACCGACCTCATAGTGCCCAGAGTGGGGGACTCGCTCGACGCGTGCGACGACCTGACTCGTTGGATATTTAGGAGCCTCGGCGCGGACACGCCGCTGCAATTCACCAGATTCTATCCTGAATACAAGATGATGGACGTGGCGCCCACGCCTTACGCGACGCTGAAGAAGCACTACGACATCGCGAAGAAGAACGGGCTCAGGTACGCATACATAGGTAACTCTCCGGGAAACGCTTACGAAAACACCTATTGCCCCGCGTGCGGAGCCGTTGCCATAGGCAGGAATTCCTACGGAATAGCGAACTGGAATCTTGACGAGAAAATGCGATGCTCGGGGTGCGGGAGTCATCTGGGCGTTTTCGGCAATGCCGATGGGCGAATTGCGGAAGACGACTAGCCTGCTGCAGTCAGGTGACGTACTTCAAGATTTCCCTTAGGTCGTCCCCCTCTATGACGTACTTCGCGTTCTTCCTCAGCTCTTCCGAGTCCGAAGAGAACGCCAAGCCAGTGGCCGCCTTGAATATGGGTATGTCGTTGTGCGAATCGCCCACGTAGAGCGTCTCTTCCAGAGTCGCGTTGGCCTTCTTTAGGTAGGCGTTGAGCACGCGGATCTTTCCCTCAAAGTCGTGCGCGTCATAGTCCCCTCCGACAAGCGCCCCGCTTTCCTTGTCGAAATTCAGTCTTGCGGCGAAGGTCACATAGTCAACCGACAGCCCGAACTTGCAGGATGCGTATTCGTACATGTTGTGGATGCCGCCAGATATTATGCCCACCTTTATGCCCCTTGACCGAAGCTCGTTTATCGTTTCAAGCGCGCCCTTGTGCAGGGTCGTGTCCCTGTCGACGCTTTCCCGGAGCATTTTCTCGGTAAGGCCGAACCGCTTGTACATGTCTATGCACAGCCTGCACCACTCGAGGTAGTCGAATTCCTTGCGATAATACCTATCCTCGAGGGCGTCCATCTGCTCGGTGCAGCCCAGCAGGTCGTTTATGGCGTTCCACGAATTCTTAAGGGCGGTCTTCGTGAGCGTCCCGTCCCAGTCGAAACCGACGAGCTTGATTTTCATTCGCCAGACCTCATACCCTGACCGAGTACGTGCTGCGGTAGAGCTTCTTTCCCCTCTTCTCTGTGTGTAGCGTGTAAGAATCCGTGTGGTTGAGCTGTTTTCTGGAAAGGAAGGTCGTGGTGAGCTGCTTGCTGCTGACGCTCACGTCTACGCCGTTGTCTACGTCAACGATCTTCGACACATAGCCGTTGTTCTTCTCCAGATACCTCTGGAGGGCGACTATCAGTCGGTTTATCTTCTCAGTGCTGCCCCTGAACTGTATGGTGGATTCAAAATACCCTCCGTGCCTTCTCGCGCAGTTTTCGCAGAGCGTCTTCCCGTACTCGATCGTCACGTCCTTGTCGATTATGAGGCCGCTCTCTGTGTCCTTTATGCTTACCCTGACCGGATCCTGCGACAGAAGTTTCACCTTGTAGCCGTTGTAGAGGCTTTTCATCGCCTTCTCGGTGTTGTCCTTATCCATTACCAAATAGTCCCTGCCGAAGCGGACCATGCCGCACTCCTTGCATTTCTGCAGTGCTACTGATGCCGGAAGCTGGGCCTGAAGCTTTGCTGACAGGCAGTTCTCGCAGAATTCGCCAAAGAACCTTACCTTGTCGCTGGACGCGTTGCATATCGGACAGTGTTTCAAATAAGACACCGGTTTG
>CABMGC010000032.1 GCA_902385515.1 uncultured archaeon | reverse complement strand
GTTTGTCGCCTTGTGCATGACGCCCGTCAGCACGATTATCCACAGGACTCCCGCAATTCCCATCTGGGCCAGCGCTGCCTGGCCCGCCCCCAGCGGAAGCACGAACAGCAACGCAAACGCGAGGAAGAGGTACTGGTCGAATATCGCCCAGCTGGAGCCTTCCTTCTTCCCGATCCTTCTCTTTGCGAAGCTTCCGAACAGGTCGCCCGCGTGGGTTCCTATGCTTAGAAGGATTCCCGTCGCAAGCAGGCCCGGGATGAATGCGGACTCTACGCCAGCTATCACAAAACCTGACGCCAGCCCGAACGCGAGGCCGCGCACGGTCTTGTGCTTGCCGAATATCGGCTTGCCCCGCAGCTTTCTGCCCCTGTCAAGCGGCGCGCCGCCTCCGAACACGACCGGCGCCCCGTTCGCCACCCATGCCGGAAGTATGAATATGAGTGGGAACACCAGGGCGTTGTAGATGAAATCGGGGGACATGCTACTTCCTTGTTATCCTGCCCTGCGCGATCTTCCTTGAGCCCCCTCCCTTGAACTCCATGCCCATATGCTTGAGCCTTTCGTTAAGCCTGTCTATGGCGCTGGTCTGCGACGCCGCCCCCGACATGCAGACGACGTCGCCGTCCCTGTTCCTGAGCAGGACATTGCAGTCGCCGTTCCTTTTCACAAGCAGGTCCGCGATGCGGACCATCATCTTCCTGTCCACCTCGAGCTCCTTTTCGATAAAACGGTCGTCAGGCAGGGATTCGGCGATGCTGACAGCGAGGAGATCCTTGCCCTTCTCTATCTCCTTGTGCATCGCGCCGTTCTCTGCGATCAGCTCGTCAAGCCTTCCGCCAACGAGAAGCGGCTCGGAGTTGAGGGACCTCGACATCTTCTCAAGTTCGCTGTGCTCCTGCTGGAAACGCCTAAGCGCGGCGGGCCCTGCGACGAAATCGATCCTGTCTACGCCGTCATGTATCCTTGAAGTGCCAGTTATTTTCACGAAGCCTACGAAATTCTCCTTTCCTGCAGCGTGAAGCCCTCCGCAGGCCTCCGCATCTATGAGCTCTCCGCCGAGCGTCTTTATCACTACGATGCGCATGGTCTTTGCAGGCACGCCCTTGCCTTGGTATATGGAGAAGCCGTACTTCGCCTCCGCATCGCTGCGGTCCATGTCGCCCGCGCTGACCTTTATGCCGTCGAAAAGCCATGCGTTGACCTGGTTCTCTATGGCCAGCGCCTGGTCATCGCCGAGCTTGTCGTAGTGCGCTATGTCTATGTGCGCCCTGTCGTGCTCTTTCTTGGCCCCCTCCTGCCACGCGTGCTCGCCGAGCAGCTTCCTGCATGCGGCGCTGATAAGGTGCGTGGCGGTGTGGTGCGCGATTATGGCCTTCCTCCGCTCTACGTCGACCACGCACTCGACTTTCTCGCCGGCCTTGAACTGCGCGTCCTTCTCTGCCACATGAACTATGACGTTGCCCAGCTTCTGGACGTCGATTAGGCGCAGGCCGCCCACCGTGCCGCGATCTGACGCCTGCCCTCCGCTCTCCGGATAGAACGGCGTTTGGTCTAGCGCGAAAAACCTGCCTTTTGCAAAAACGACCTTCGCGTCCGCCTTGGAGACGAAATCGTAGTAGAGCTTGCGCGTCTCCCTGATCCCTTCGGGCAGGGTGACGTCCAGCTTCTTCGCCTTCTCCTTCACCGCCTGGTTGTCCTTCACGATGTCCGCGTAGGCGTTCTCAGGCAGCTCGACCTCGGCGCCCCTTTCCCTTGCCACCCTGGCTATGAGCTCCGGCGTGACCCCGTTGCTCTCGTAAAGCGTGCGCAGCTGGTCCTTGCCTATCGTGTTGCCCTTGGCGAGTATGCCCTCAACTACGCGCTTAGCGTTCTCGTGCGCCTTCCTGTGGCGGTCTTTTTCGACCTCGATAACCCTGTCGAAGGTCTCAAGTCCATCGCTGAGTTCGGGGTAGATGTCCTTGAGCTCATGGGCCACGAGCCTGGCGAGCCGAGGCATGTCGTAGTCCAGCTTGTAGGCGTCTATGAAGTCGAGGGACCTCCTAAGTATTATCCGGAGGTTGTAGCCGCCCCCAACGTTGGAAGGAAGCGATCCGTCCTTTATGGCGAAAAGAAGGGTGCGCGCGTGGTCGACAGTCGCATAGACCGCCTGCATTGGCTTTATCTTGGTCTCGTAGTCCTTCTTGCTTATGCCTGTGCTCCTCAGTATCTGCTCCTCGACCTCGGCGAAGTTGCTTATCTCGTCGCGGTTAAGCTTTCCTCCAAAGGCCGCGAACTTCCTGTAGAGCGCGGGGTCGAACTCGACGTGAATGTCCTTCTTTATCTTCGACAGCGTCTCGCCGAACGCAGCCTCGTAGGCGTTGCTGTGGCCGGTGTAGAACCAAAGAAGCCTCTCAAACCCCCATCCGACGTCGACGACCTTGCTTTCCAGCTCGCGCACCTTCCCGTTAGCGAGCTCGAACTGCGTGAATACGCTGTTGCAGAGTTCCGCGCCGCCGGCGAAGTTCTCAAGGCAGGGCCCGAACTCCGAGAAGTCCCCCATGGCCCAGACGTCCTCGTGGTATATCATCTGGTCCTCTGGCAGGCCGAGCATTTTCGTGAAGAAGTTGAAGTTTAGCTCAACGGTTCGGTCGCGCCAGTAGCCCTCCTTGGGATAGTTGAAGGAGGTCTGGTTTGCCATCATGAAAGACGTGAAGTGCGAGCCCGTGACGCCTACGTTCTCGATGTCGTTGAAGCGCAGGCACATCTGCGGCACCATGAGCGGATTCGCGGAGTACTCAAAGGTCATAAGCCCGTTCTCTATCCTCTGGAAGTCCTGAATGCCGGCTATCGTGAAGTACAGGTCCGGCCTCCACCTGCTGACGACAGGATACCTGTCGACCAGAGCGTGGCCGTTCTCCTTGAAGAACCTCGCGAACTTCTTCCAGAAATCGGAGTAGCTGATGCGCGTAGGCCTGTCCTTGAAGAAGGTGAACGTGTTGTGCGACGAGTCCCCGCAGTTGTCAGTGTCGGCGATGCTCCAGAAGTTCATGCCGCAGTACTTGTACGTGTGGCGCTTGAAGCCCTTGTCCTCGAAAAGCTTCGAGGAATAGTACTTGTTGTGCTCCTTTGCGAACTCAGCCTTGAGGTAGTCCTTTTTCAGCGTCCCATTAGTTGCCTTTAGCATATCCCCCACCAATCGTCTTCTGACCTCCCCAGACCGTGCACTCCTTGCCGAAGAACTTGCAGAAGCCGCATTTGCGCACCTCTGACTCCGGCACGGGCTGCGATTCCCGCTTGCCCAGCCAGAACCCCATCGCCCAAGTCAAGTCCTTGTTCACGGCTTCCTCAGTGTACGGGATGTCCAGGCTGCCTATCTGCTTGCCGCTGGCGCGGTCGACATAGGCTATCTCCAAATCGTTGCTGAGCTCCGGCATGGTGTATATCTCGCTAAACATTTTCTTATACATTTCATAAGTGCTCTGCGTTATCCCGTGTATGCCTATCGCGTCCAGACCGCGCTTGAACTCCTCGGAGAGGCCGTCCTTGCCCGGTCCAACGCCGTAGTTTATGGCGAAATTCTCGTAGGCGTACCTCTTCGAGCGTATGTCTTCCATAAGCTTTCTGTACACCATCACCTGCACTGCGTGCGTCTTGCTGTATGAGCCAGTTATCTGCCTGCCAGCCTGGGTGGTCTTCCTCTCCACGACCTGCACCTTGCCGTCCTTGATCCGCATCTCATCGATCTGGCCCGAGACCTTGTAGCCGTTTATCGAGCCGAAGACCCTTACCTCCCTGCACATGCCGTCCGCCTTCAGGGAGTGAAGGGACATCACGTTCTCATAGGCGGCCTTGTACAAATAGTCCTTGTACGTCACCGTCTCTACCGTGAGCGGCACGTACACCTCGTCCTTTAGCTCGGCGTGTATGCTCCTGCCCTTTGCCATCTCTTTCGTGAATTTCGTCCCGTGGAGGCAGTTGAGCTCCATCTGGCGTTCGCACCAGAATTGGTTGGCGATGTCCGTAACGCGTATCGACGTCTTGTTAAGCCTGCTCATAACGCTAACTTCCGCCATGGAAAACACCAGAAACGAATATAATCAGACCGCCTATCACTCATCATCGCAGGGCTCAGCGATCAGTGTCATCATATGATTCTAATTTACCGAAGAAACTTAATAATCTCTCCCATGCACCTCCGGCCATTCGATTTGGGGCTTTAAATTATGCACATCGTACGCCTTTTTATTCATAGCCAGAGCCAATACCGTCATGTCGCTCCTTGACAATTACGATCTTTTCATCTTCGACTGGGACTGCACGCTGAGCAGCTCCACCGCTCCGGTCAACTTCATCCATTTGCTAAAGAAGGATTTCAAGTTCAGGTATGCGAGGTCTCACCCCGAGCGGTACCGTGGCAATGTCGATCTCAGGACCGTCGAGATCGAGGAAGAGGGAAGTCCGATAATCTCTGCGATGTACAGCTTCTACACGTTCTTCTTCAGGCCGAAGCTCAAGCCCGCCGCCATCGAGGCGCTAAGGTCGCTCAAGGCACGGCGCAAGAAAATCGCGATATTCAGCGACTCTCTGGTGAACCGCCTTTTCAGGGAGACCCGTGCGGCAAAAGCGGACGGATACGTGGACGCGATCATCAGCGCGGAGGCGATCAAGCACTACAAGCCGGACCCAACAGGCATACTCCTGGCGATGGACAGGCTGCACGTAAACAAGAAAAGGACGCTCTACCTTGGAGACACCGCTTCGGACATCCTTACCGCAAGGTTCGCGGGTGTCGACTCGTGCGGCGTGGCAGACGGCCTCGACACGTACGAGAACCTTAAGGGAGCGGGGGCGACGTACGTGGTCAGGGACCTTGGGGAATTCATCGGCCTGCTGAAGAAAAGCCCCGGCCGCCGACCGCGCCATACAAACATTTATAAAAGATGAAAATCATATGTGTTGACGCAGACAGACAGTTCTGCAGAAGATGAATTAAATGAGAAGTGAAAATGAAGAAATGGGCGGAGACCACGGCGGAGAAAGAAGGGGCATGAATCCTAATTACTTCCTGCCTAAGCCAGTAAAGGTCGGAGACGTGATGGAAGTTACCATCGAAGGTACTGCAAGCAGAGGAGACGGAATAGCGAAGAAGGACGGCTTTGTCATCTTTGTAAAAGGAGCAAAGGTCGGAGACAAGCTGACAGTTAAGATAACTGACGTCAGGACGAGATTCGCCATCGGCGAGCCTGCCTGAGAAGCTGTCTCTTAGTTTTATGAATTTGGCGGCGGCGCACGCGTTGCGCCCCGCCGCTCTTTTTTAACCGTACAAAGTATCCCGTAGCTTCAGCTCCGTAAGGGATTAGGGAGCCGCGCGGAAGGAATTAAGAATTTGGGCTGGTCAATCTATCCGTGGTTTGATGAAGCAACAGGCAGGTTCCGCTCACTTCGAGATGCCTGTGCTGATGGCGCTCATCACGATAGCGACAATGGGAATCCTGTTTTCTTTGGGCATCGCCGTGTCTGCCGAAGGCGCGATGGCGCGCCTGCTTGCGGGGTCGTTTGCAGCCATGGCGTTTGCCTTTGGTATTTTTTGCATATTGTCCGCCCGCTTTTACAGGCACTCGTTCCTTTATGCCAAGAACGTCCCGGAGGCCGCAGGGTCTGCCCCCTGGCCGCTGCCCACGGTCGCTGTCGCAATGCCCATATACAACGAAGATCCCACCGCGACCAGAAAGAATATTGCGAGGCTAAAGAAGCTGAAATACGCAAAAGGAAGGATAAATTACTACGCACTTGACGACTCGGACGTCCCAGCCATAAGCGCGGCGATAGAGCGCGCATGCCGCGATTATGGGGTGGCATATCTGCATCGTACAAAGAGGGCCGGATTTAAGGCAGGCGCCATTAATTGGCTGCTAAAATCCTCCAGCGAGCAGCTCATTGCAATCTTCGATGCGGACGAGTATCTAATAGATGTGAACTTCCTATTAGACCTCGTGCCGTATTTCGGCGACAAAAGCATTGCCTTTGTCCAGACCGAGAAAAAGTATGCGAAAGGGACATTTTTTTCGGAATGCGTGGACACATTCTACTCGGTGTTTTCGAGATCCATACAGACCTCCCGTGCGTTTTTGGGCAAGGCGCAGCTGAAGGGTTCCTGCTGCCTGATAAGGCGCTCGGCCATCGAAGCGATAGGGGGATTTCCCGAGTGCGTGACCGAAGACATGTTCTTCGGCCTGGAATCCGACAGGAACAGGTTCAGGAGCGTGTGCGTCCAGAAGGTCTACGCGTTAGGCAAGCCTGTTACGACGTTCACGGAGCTGGTCACCCAGCAGAGAAGGTACGGCTACGGCGGCGCGCAGCTCATGATGAGCCTTTTCGGCAGGGACATCCAGCAGAGAAGCGCAGTGTCCAAGGGCACGGAGGTCTCAAAGCTTGATTACGCCACGCACGGCATGGGAATTTTCACATCCGCGTTCATAGCGGTCTTCGTGCTTCTGTCGGTGCTCGCGGTATCCGCCCATGCCGCCGCTCTGGAAGTCATGGGCTTTCTCGCCATAGTCTGCACGGCAATAGTGTCTGTGATCCTGACGCAGTCCTTTTCGAAAGGAATTCTGATATGGCGGTTTAATTTCGCGCTCGTTTCCACGCGCCTCGGATCGGCGCTCGCCGCGCTGCTTGGGATGACGCCAAGGGAGATGTGGTACAAGGACGCCGCCGGACCAGCGGCAAATGGAATTTACCACGCCCTTCACGCGTCTGCCGCCGAATTCTCCTTCGCGGCCGTTCTTCTGGCAGCCGGGATCTTTTCGGCTTTGGCTCACGACCTGCTGGGCGCGGCGTGGCTTTTCACGTACTCGCTGCTTTTCGGCTCAAGCACGGCGTTTTTCCTAAAGTATGGATGACCGCTACGTTTTGCTTATGAGCAATCCATCGATGTACAGGTCGTCAAACCCTCCAAGGCTGAACGACCTGATGGCATCCGCAGGGGTCTCGACGAGCGGCTCCCTTGGCAGGGCGAAGTTGGCGCTGCCGACAGCGCCGTTGCCTCCAATGTCCTTTATTGCACGCAGCAGTTCGTAGAAATTCGCGTTTTCTTTTTTCGTAACAGTATGAATTTGCATGAGGTTGTCCGGCTGCCGTGCCAATAGCAGCCTGGCAGCGCCGTCCTTGTTCGGCTCGAGCAGGAAATCCATGAACGGGTCCTGCGTAGGGTTTACAAAATACCTTTTTGCCTCGCTTGCAAGCACCGCCGCCGACCTCGCCCTCCACCACCACATCCTGGCGGCTCTCCCGAGCCTTATGCGCGCCTCGTCAGAGGATGCCTTTGCAAAAACGTTCCTGTTGCCTAGCGCCCTGGGCCCGAACTCGGACCTGCCCTGGTAGCACGCGACGACCCTGCCCTTCGAGATCAGCCTGGCAACGCCGTTAGCGTCGGCATTTCTGGTTTTCCAAGCGCCCCGCCAGATAGTTTTCTTTACGAGCTCGCTATCGTATTTTGGGCCGAGCGCCATGCTAGTAAGCCTTTTCCTTTCGATCCTTCCGCCGAGCACATGCTCGTACACGTACGCGGCCGCGCCTGCAGGGCTGCCGGCGTCGTCACTGGCTGGAAAAACGAAGACGTCCTTGAACATTCCCGAATTTCTGACTTTGGCGTTCACCCTGTTGTTAAGGAAGGTAACTCCTGCCATGCCTAGCAGATCTCGCGAGGTGTTGTCCTTGGCCCACGAAACGAGCTTCAGCACTGATTTTTCCAGGATGTCCTGCCCGCACCATGCGATGTCTGCGATGTCCTTCCTTAGCTTGCCTTTATCGGCCCACCTCATGTCCTTGCCTTGCAAAACCTCTTCGATTATCGGGCCATAAAGGCGGCGTTTCATTTCGCTTTCGCTCTGCGGTAGCAATCTCCGGGCCCTGCCCTTGATGCAGCAGGGCAGCTTTTTGTCCGACGTCATAAGTGAAGAGAATCTCCGGTGCATCTCCGCATCGTAAGACCCCCACGCGGACAGGTCCCCTATCTGCCACGGGGTCATGTCTATGGCCTCTGCGATTTTCCCATACAAGATTCCAAAGGACCCGCAGCGGTTGGGAATGCCAGCTATCTTTTCGAATTCGCCTTTTTTTACATCCCACACAGTCGTGTGCTCGATTTCGCCGTAGCCGTCCGCAACCACGACCGCGCCCGAGTGTGCCCCCGAGAAGTAGTGCGCCGATGCGGCATGCGCAAGCTGATGCTCCACCGGATGTATCCTGATGTCTTGCGGCGCCGCAAGGCCCATCGACCTGAAAACGCGGACAATGAACAATTTTGCCAGTCCCGCATCGGGGTTCCTTGCAATCAGCGGCACCGCGCCGGCCACTTCGGGCAGTTTGTTGAATGCGGCGTCGGTCCTGCCTAGGCGCGCGTCGAAGAGAGGAACCAACGATTTTTGGAGAATGGGAAATTTCCACAGCCTGAATTTAGACGGATCCTTGTCGATCGCGTAATCCGTCACCTCTTCAGGCCTTATGTCATACTCATTTTTCAGGAATTCGAACATCGAGCGCAGTGCCGAGATGGGTGCCTCTTCGCGCGAGCGGTAGTGTCGCGTGTATCTGTCTTCTTCTGAGGCGAAGACTAGTTTTCCGTCCAGTACGGCCGCCACTGAGTTGTGGGTGTAGATCGGCCAGCTGAAACCTGCAACTATCATGTGGTTAGATTACGGTTGAAATTAAAATATGCATCCTTCGTTCTCGCAGGCAAGGCGCTTACAGCAAAGCATCCACTACCGGATTCTCGAGACCGTCCCGTTCCCTGCGAAGTACTGCAGACAGTTCCCTCGCGGCAAGCGCGCCAAATCCGCCAACGTACCAGCACGCCATGTTGGCCCGCATGGCAAGGTTCTCGAACCCGTTCATCGAGTCGTAGACCGAAAATCCGGCAGCAATTTCGGGCCTCCCGCCCTTGAGCTCCCTCCTCTTCTGCTCTTTTAGCATCTCGAACGCGGTTTCGGGGGTAAACTCCTCGCGGCCTTTCAGGTCGAAAAACATGACGTTGGTGCTGAAATGCTCAAGCGCATGGGCGTCGGCCCCGTATATCCATGCGGCGTTCTTTTCGAAAAGCTCCCTTACGTTCCTGTGGACGCCGCCGGGTAGGCGGTACACCGTGCTCGGGGTGAGGCCGTTGCGCTCCTCTATAAATACGATCTCGTCGTTTTTGGCCGCCACCTTGAGGACCTTCGCGATGCTTTCTATGCCCATCGAGGTCCTGAACGCCGAGCCCAGTATGTGGCCCACGTCAGTGGTCGACATGCTTGCGTGCGGTATTATCAGCTCGTACATAAGCTTCGGGTTTTCTTCCTTGAGATTCGCGATTTCCCTGGCTATTGCCTCCGCGGGGGTGTTCCTGCCAAAAGGCTTGAAATCCTTGTCGTTCGTCTGGACTATGAAGTGTCCGTCGGCGGACGATATCTCCGTCCCGTTGGAGAATTTTATGTTGGAACGGCTGCCGCACCCATTCGACGCGGCCACCTGCATGCGCCACTGCGCTTTGCTTTCGACGTCATGGTCTGAGAGGCAGATGTTGACCTTCCTGTCGGGCCACCACTCGTTCGCCCACGCGGCAAGCGCCGGAATCGTCACCTCGCCGTCCCACGATCCCTTGTACTTTCCGTTCGTGGTGCCACAGTTAGCGGTGTGAGTGTGGAATACAGTCGTCCCGACGTCCGAAAGGCTTATGCTGCGGTCGGCGGCGAACTTTGCCCTTCCGGAATCTATGATGGCACGCTGCCTGTCAATAAGGTACGCGCTCAGAGGGGGCAGTTCCGGCAGCTCCTTCTCGGAGAGCCTCTTCAGCTCCGCCTCAGAATTCGGTTGCCTGTGCAAGTCCGTGCTTTCTAAACTAGTGGCTGCTCGTTTGCCTTGGACCATATATTCATCCCCTTTCAGACTGTATTCCCTTCCCAGTTATCCTTCGGGCTATCTCCCATTATAAGCCTTTCTGCGGATTTGTTATCCTTGCATGCGGCCCGCGGCTTAAGGCAAACTTTCAGCGCTGAGGGTGGGATTTGAACCCACAGGTCCTTTTGGGACACAGGTTTAGCAAACCTGCGCCTTACCAGATTAGGCTACCTCAGCTCGAGTATTAAGTTGATGCGGCAATATACTTAAAACTCAATGTTGCAGCAGGAGCCCGCTTTGCCGCAGCGGCTCGTGCAGGGTTTGCCGGCCTCCACTCTGTCCTGTATCTCCGGAGCATAGCTTTTTGTACGCCAAGTGCATGACACACAAAAGCTCTATACTTAGGGTTGCTCCTTCCGGCCTGGCCCGGTTCATACGCAAAGCCACCACCGAAGGCAGAACTTCCTAGCTTTGGCACGGGCCCTGCATTGGCCGATGCGACGCCGCAAGCGTACGGCCCGCCTTAAGGGGATTTGCGGATGGGAAACCCCTAGCTTCCCGCCTTCCTGCTGCGCTAGAATATCGCATTAAAGCATTAATAATCTTTATAGCCCATTATTATCGGTGCATTTCATCAACAAAGACGACGACTATCCAATGCTTTTGGACCGCGCGTTCTCCAAGCTTCCGGCCCTGTCCGAAGAGAAATCTGACTTCAAGATACCCGAGGTGGACTCGCTTATCCAGGGCAACAAGACGATCATCCGCAACTTCCACCAGATAAAGGACACCGCAAGGCGGGAGGGCAACGACATAGCCAAGTACTTGTCCAAGGAGCTGGCCGCGCCGGTCAGCGTTGACGACCAGAAGCTAACCATAAGCACTAAGGTCAACGGCAGCGTGCTCAACACCAAGGTCAAGAAGTACTTCGAGATATACGTGGTGTGCAAAGAGTGCCACAAGCCTGACACGCGCATAGAGAGCACGGAGCACGGATACGAGACGCTGGTCTGCGAGGCCTGCGGAGCTCGGTACACGATTAAGAGGTAATGATTTGCCATTCAGAGGACGAGGAGGAGGACGAGGCGGCGGAAGGGGCAGAGGAGGCCATGGAGGCAGGAAGAAGCCAGGAGCAGAGGTAGTCCACGAGCTGAAGGTGCCGACCGAGGACGAGTCCATAGGCGTCGTCCAGCAGGCCATGGGGGCATCAAAGTTCAAGATAATGTGCGGAGACAAGTTCGAGCGCATCTGCAGCATTCCCG
>CABMGC010000031.1 GCA_902385515.1 uncultured archaeon | reverse complement strand
GTCGAGCATTACATCGACAAACACGAATATCCGAAATTCCTTCCTAAAGAAGACGACGGACAGAAGACGCTCTTTGCGTCTTAATTCAGGTAGAAGCCTCGGGCTTTAGCCCGAGGTAGTTCACGCTTCCTCAGGTCGGCCTTGTTGCAGGTTGGCGTGCGCTCCCAAAAGTCATCGCCCGACGCAGGCATGCCGAAGTTGCGAAGCAGTTTCCTTCTGGCATACAGGGTGTTTTTTTCCATCCATTATCCTCCTATGTTATGTGCCGCTCGAAGAACACGCTTATCCATCCCTTGCAAATTCTATGGCTTTCGTTGGCCTGAAACTGTAGCACTGTCTTCTGTCGATTTCCCGTCCTAAGTGTATACGATATTGGAGACGTTCACTGTGTCGTTTATGAAGTTTGCTGCAAAGTATTTATTAGCGAGCGCCTGCATAGCGGCCATGGCACTAGTGTTCACTTCGGAGTCTTTGAATGTGCCGTTTACTAACACAGTGTCCCTCCAAGGAGGCTTATTGTCGCCGCTCTTTAGCTGCTCGACCGTCGTGTTGGTGTGGGCGGCAAGTATCTGCATTGCGCCCTGCGGGTTGGTGTTTATGTACGCTACCGCCTCATCCATCGCATTTACGAATTTTGCCGCAGTCCTTGGGTTTTGAGCAACGAATTTTGAAGTCAAAACGTAGTCATTTACCACGAAAGGATCCATGATCGCGGCATCCGTTGAGTTAGGGAGATCTCTGGCCAGCCCCTTCTTCACCGCCGAGGCCATCGCCGGTTGCGAAATGACGATCGCATCCACCTGGTTGGATGCCATAGCCCCCGCAAGAGCGAAGGATGACGACATCGTCACAAAAGTCACATTGCTTGCATTAAAGTATTTCCCTAATTTCCATCTTCCAACCACGAGCGGGTTGAGTCCCGAGCCGATTCCAATTCTTTTGCCTTTGAGATCTGCGATGGATCGGTATGTTGAGTTCGGCATTACCATTATTCCAGTTGCGTTCGTATCGTGCGTTTCTGCGCCCACGGCAAACGCTCTGAACTGCCCTGGCTGCTTGGCTTCCGTAACTATTATATCACTGAAACTGACAGGTATGCCTGCATCGGCCTTGTTGGCCAGCAGCGATGAAGTGACTGACGAAAGAGTCGATACCCCTGCCGCCTCAACGGTCAGATTTTCCTGTTTGAAGTAGCCCATGTCCTCTGCTACAAAGTAGGGCAGGCCTGCTCCCGTCTGAGCATAGGTTACTCTTATCACGTTTGATACTGGTTGTGATTGATACTTTCCCGTCTGAGCATAGCTGCTGAAGTAAGCATATGCGGCTATGAGAAGCACTACCGCGATGACCGTGCAGATTGCTAAATTCTTTCGCATTTCAAAACCCTTGATAAACATTATTTTTCATTTCTGCGGCGCAGTGGCCGGGACGCTTTGGATTCCCCTCATGTCGATTACGTATTTGCGCTTTCCATTGGAGGTCTTCGGCAGGGATGCTGCGTCGCCGAAGACCACGCTTTTTTCAGCGCCGATGTCATCGACAGATCTAAGGATGGCCTCTTCCTCTGACTTGTGTTCTTCTGTCGTGGTTATCTCGATGACGTCCAACTTCCCGGCATTCTTTATGCGGAACGCGAAATCCTGAGTGCAGGTGCCTAGCCTGCTTATGATGTCTGCCTTTGAATAGGCACAACCGTTTATTTTGACTTCATCGTCCATGCGCTTGTCATAGGTAAATTCTTTGACAGAGTCGTCGTCATTATACTTCACATTCTTGACGATGTCCCCCGGCACGAAACGTATTATTGGCATCACGAAATTGTTAAGGTCAGTAACGACAATCGCATCGCCCATGCTTTTTTCAACGGTTTCGACGTAGGTGCTGTTTCCTATGACATCCATTCTGTTTGGGTCGTCATACTTTGACGCCCCGCACTGTCCCCCCTCTGCCGTGCTATACCTGGTGTACATTTTTACTCCGAGCTCTTTGCATTTCCTTATTTGCCAGTTAAGGGTAGGTTCGGCGCCAGTTATTATGCACCTCGGAAGATACTCGGGTTTCACCTTACACATTACCGAGAGCAGGTAGCTGCTGATCCCTTCCCAAACCGTGGGCCTGACTTTTTCAATTATTCTTACTGTTTGGCTTATCGGGCTAGAGTTCCAGGCACCTAAGGGAATTACGCCCGTGCCGCGTTTTACGCACGCCTCGGTGAATAACTGGAAGCTCCTGGTTTTGAGGGACAGTAACATCGCGACGTTGTCTTTTTCAGTCACGCCGAAATAGTCAAATGTCAAGCATGCGGTCGTCAGTTGCGCTTCCATCGACTCTTTGCCCGTAAATACGAGGGACGACTCACCAGTAGAGCCTCCTGTCGTAAAGAGGTACGCAAACTTGGAAGAGGGGATGAAATTATCCAAATGGGACTTATCGGAAAAGGGCACGCGCTTCCAGAAGTCGTTACCTTCTGTGCTGATGCCGAAGTGGTTCAAAAGCTTTTTTTTGGCGTTTGTTGAATCTTCAGTCATTTTTCCATCCCGGGTGACTTTCAGTTAAGTGCTATGCCGCTTACAGAACAGATTCATATTATCTATCGCTGATTTTATTATGTTTTTCCCAGGCAGCGCGACGATGCGTATATGGCCATTTTCTCCGAACCCCGAGCCGCGGGTCAGCTGGACATGCTCCTCCTTTAGCAGCCTGTCTACGAATTCCTTGTCCGATCGAAGGTCCGTGCCGCTCAGGTCTATCCTGGGGAATATGTAGTACGCTCCGCCCGGCCTTACAGTCTTCATGTAGCCGCTCTCGTTTATAAGTCTGGTGGCGAATGAGACCCTGTCCTCTATCTGCCTCAGCATCGGCCGCAGGGCCTTCGCGTGCGCAGAGCTGTTGTTCAGCCCCTCGGCGAAAGCGTACTGCGCAGGCGTGTTCGAAGACAGCCTGAGCGTCGCGAAATCCCTGATCTTTTCCCTGACTTCTTTCGACACCTTGTCGTCTTCTGGCATGAGCAGAAATCCGAGCCTGAAGCCTGTCGCGTCAAAGTCCTTCGACGCACCGTTCATTATTATGTGCGGGACTCCCTCCGCGAGTTCGCACAGGCTCGTGAACCTGACGCCGCCGAAGACGAGCTCGTCATATATCTCGTCTCCTATGAGGAGCACTCCGTGCTCGTTCGCAAGGTCGACTATCTCGCCCAGAACTTTCCTGTCGAGGACCGTGCCCGTCGGGTTGTTCGGGTTCGTAACAAGAAGATACTTCGGCTTTTTCCCTTTCGGAGATCTTCTAAGGGCCTTCGCCACCGAATCCACGTCTATGCTCCACCTGTTGCTTTCGTCGTACCTCCCGTCGATCTCGACGCCGCCGCAGATCTTCAGGTACTGCCTGTATAGCGGATAGCTAGGCCTGAATAAGACCGCCCTGTCGCCTTCGTTTATCAGCGCCGAGTTCACCATCGATATGGCCTCACTGAGCCCCTGCGTGACTATCACGTGCTCGGCGTCGGTGTTAACGTTGTTCTTTCTTCTGTAGCTTAGCGCCACTGCTTCCCGGAGCTCCCTTATTCCACGCGGGTCGGAGTAGCCGGTCTTGCCTTCTTTTAGCGCCCTCACGTACGCGTCAATCATGTACTTCGGCGTCTTGAAATAGACCGCGGGATCCCCCCGGTTCAGCTTTATGACCTGCTTGCCTTCGCGCGAGAGCTCGTCGGCGACCCGGTCCTCCTCCTCTATGGGGTTTATCGCGTATACGCTCCGTTTGGATAGTATGCCCATGAGCTCGCCGTATTATTACCTAGCGAATGATATCGTTAAATACCTGACGCCGTGCGGCACGGCCCGTCCGAGGTGCGAATATCACGCGCGCTTTGCTTCGGAAAGTTTTTCCTTGCCCGTCATCAGCGCCGGGGTGACAGTAACCAGCGGGATTCCTAAGGCCAGCACCGCGGCAGTTGCCAGATAGATGGGCATGCTTGCCTTGATGATGGTATCGTTTCCTAGGCTGTGGCCGAGCGCGTTCAGGTCGTTGGCTCTGATTAGCAGGCCGACGCCGATTATGTCCAGCGCGGCGCCAGCGCTCCATGCGGCCTTCAGCTTGAACTCGGCGATGCCCGTGACCTTTGTAACCGCATCGCGGGCCGCGCCGGCATAAGGAGAGACGAAATTGGAAACGTAGCTGCCAATCCCTCTTGGTTCTGTCTTTTCCGCAGCCTGCGGGTCGCGTTGCATGATCTGAGTGCTCAAGGAATTCACCAAACCTTTCTGCATTTCAGAATATTTAAACCCTCGCGAGGCGGCGCTATTTGCTTTCAAGTTCGGCGCTTTCGATAGTGAACGTGCCCCTTCCATTGGCAAACTCTGATTTTGATTTTTTTATCACGATCTTTTTACTGAACAGCGGCGCATCTAGCACGAAGGTCTCCGCCTCGCCTCCTTCGAACAGGGGATTTACGCCATACCTTTTACTAAGGCCAATGATCCTTTCAATCATCTCATTGTCTATTCGCCTGCCAAGGAACGTCTCGTCAAATCCCTCGGCGGAGACAGAGGTTATTATCACTTCGTAATTGTCTGCGAGCTCGCTTAGCTCCTTTGCGGGGTCTATGTGCCAGAGCGGTGCGATGTGCTCTATTCCGAGCCTCTTCGCCATGGCGTTTATGCGGTCCCCCTGGTATTTGCTGTAGGTGGCGCCAGTCACAAGAAGCTCCACGCCGTTGTCCACCAGCGCGCGCTCCAGGTCGGCGAGCTCCTTCTCCTTCACGCCCTCCGTGTCCGCGAAGACATGCCTTATGCCCAGAGCCTCCGCCTGGAGCTCGGTGTAATCGACGTTGGGATAGTGGAACATGTAGCTCTCCTTGCTCACCGGGCGTATGGTGATGAGAAGGTCAATGGCTATTCCGGAAGTTATTACCTTGTGAAGCGCCAGAGTGGAATCCTTCCCGCCGCTGAACAGGCACGCGTTGCTCATTTCATCACTTAATTTTCGTACACTGCACTACCAGAAAAGAAGGAAATGACTTTTTGAACGCGAGCAGTTTCCCCTCGGAGATCCTTATCCCGTCCTTGTATGTGTTGGCTATCTCCCGGAATCCGGACACCATGAAGCCCGCCGCGATGAAGCTGTCGAAATAGAACTCGAGCGGCCTGTGGTAGGAATGCGTTGCGGCCCACCCCTTTCTCTTTGCTAGCAGGTTGGCGACCTTGAACTCGTCTCCATATCTCTTCACTTCCGCGTGGTAGCCGCCGGCGCCTTTCCTTATCACCGAAACGTCGCGCAGGGGATGAACTATCGAGAATATGATCCTGCCTTTGCGCCTGAGCACCCTTGCGCATTCCTTCGCAGTGCCCTTTATGTTTTGGACGTTGTGGAGCGCCATGTTGCTTATTGCGCAGTCGACGGATCCGCTCCTGATGTCTTTCATGTCCGAGGCGTCGTTTAGAAAATACCTTATTCCGAGCATCTCGGAGGCTTCGCGTTCCTTGGCGATGTCGAGCATTCTCTGGGACGCGTCCACGCCTACAACCTTGGCTCCCTTCCTTGCGAGCATCCTTGACAGGTAGCCGTTGCCGCACCCGAGGTCGAGTATCGACCTGCCTTTTGCGTTGCCGAGAAACTTGAAGATCGCAGGGTTTATGTACCTCGTGTGGACGAAGTCTCCCTCCTCTCCGACGCTCTTGTCGTATTCATCAGCGATCCTATCCCACTGCGTTTGCCCTGCCATTTCGTTTCACTATCGTTGGTAATCATTGCTAGCGCACGCATTTTAATTTTTCCGTCAGAGAAACTACGGCTCGCAGGGCGGCGTTTCAGCTCTGGGCCTTGGCCAGCCTCTTTTTTACGTGCTTGAGCGACGAGAAGGTGTCCCTGTCCATCTCGTTTAGCCTAAGCGAGATGTAGGAGGACTGCTTCTTCAGGTTCGGGATCACTATGTTCTCGAGCGCGTTGACCCTCCTCTTGACCTTGTCGATCTCGAGCACAAGCCTCCTGAGCCCCTGCTCCCTTTTTGCGATCTCGATTATCATCAGCTTAACCTCGAGGAACGCGTCCTCCACGTCGCTGACCGCGATGTTGGTCTGGATGATCCCGCTCGTCTTCCTCGCCCCGAACTCCGCGTTTATGACAGGTATCCGAACGCCCATCACGTTCCGAACTCCGAGGCTGACCGCGCTGCTGTCGGTTACGCGCGCGCCGGCCTGCTCGAGCTCGAAGTCCCCAACAAAGGTCGAAGCTATGGCGGTGGTCTTGTATGACGAAGAGAGCATCTCCTGAAGCCTTGACCTGTCCGCCTCCGACTTCTGGAGTATCTTGAAGAACTCCATGACCAGCGCCTCCCTCTTTTTCCGGAGAAGGCCGTGGCCCTTGGCCGCAAGCTTGACGCTCTTCTTGAGGTTGATCAGGTTCATCCTGGTAGGGTTTATCCTAGCCATCACTTACCACTCTTGTGTTTGCTGTGGTACTTCGCTATGTACTCACTCTTTATCCTCGTCAGGTCGTCCTCGGGCAGCTCTGAGAGAAGGTCCCATCCGATCTGCAGCGTTTTCTCTATGCTCCTGTCCTCGAACTCTCCCTGCGCGATGAACTTCTTCTCGAAATCGTTTCCGAAGCTTAGATACACCTTGTCGCTGTCGCTCAACGCCTCGGCGCCGATGATGGCGCTAAGGCTCCTTGCGTCCTGCGCCCTTGAGTAGGCCCCGCTTAGCTGGTCTGCGACTCCCCTGTGGTCCTCTCTGGTCTTTCCTGCTCCGATGCCGTTGCCCATGAGCCTTGACAGCGATCCTAACGGGTTGACCGCAGGGTACAGGTTCTTGTTCACGAGGTCCCTGCTCAGGTTTATCTGGCCCTCGGTGATGTAGCCGGTGAGGTCGGGTATCGGGTGCGTGACGTCGTCTCCCGGCATCGTAAGGATCTCGAGCTGGGTTATGCTTCCCTTCTTGCCCCTTATTACCCCTGCCCTTTCGTAAAGGCTCGCAAGGTCCGTGTACATGTATCCGGGGTATCCCCTTCTTCCAGGCACCTCCTCCCTTGCGCTGGCGAGTTCTCTTAGCGACTCGCAGTAGTTCGTCATGTCGGTCAGCATGACCAGCACGTGCATGCCCCGCTCGTACGCGAGGAACTCCGCCGTAGTCAGAGCGAGCCTCGGCGTGAGGATCCTCTCTATGCTAGGGTCGTCGGCGAGGTTGATGAACGCCACGGTCCTTTCCAGCGAGCCCGTCTTCCTGAAGTTGTCCATGAAGTACGCGGCGTCGTCGTAGGTGACCCCTATCCCCGCGAAGACCACTGCGAACTTCTCACTCATGTTCTTGACCTTGGCCTGCCTCGCGATCTGCGCGGCGAGCTGGTTGTGCGGAAGGCCTGAGCCGGAGAATATCGGGAGCTTCTGCCCCCTGACAAGAGTCATCATGCAGTCTATCGAGGATATACCCGTCTCTATGAAGTCGCTAGGCATCTGCCTCGACACCGGGTTCATAGGCTCTCCGTTTATGTCCCTCTTCTCTCCGCCCGTTATCTCCGCCCCCCCGTCGCGCGGCTTGCCCTGCCCGTTGAATATCCTTCCGAGCATGTCGTCGCTTATGCTCGACCTGAAAGTCTCTCCCAGGAAGCTGACCGAAGTGGATTCGACGCTTATCCCGCTGGTGGGTCCGAAGACCTGGACGACTGCGAAGCCGTCCGCGCTCTCAAGCACCTGCCCTAGCCTCTTCTCCCCGTCCTGCAGGTTGACGCTGACTATCTCGCCGTACGCGGCATTCCTAACGCCGTTCACCACTACCAGCGGCCCGGCCACGCGCTCGATCGTTTTGTATTCTACGTCAAATCTCATTTGCTCACCTTCTCCTCCACGGTAGCCTCCTCCTTTATCAGCTTGCCGAACTCCGTGTCAATCTCGGCACCGATGGCCTTGGCCTCCTTCTCGACGTCGGACTCCTTGACCTCCTTCATCCTCGCCAGCTTCGGCTTCACCGCGACCGCCATGACCTTGTCCACCGAGACCCCCTTCGCAACGGCCTCCGCGGCCCTGTCGCTGAAATGGAGCGTCTCCCTGAGCATTGCGCTCTGCTTGCCGAGGCTCGTGTAGGCGTCCATCTCGTCGTAGGCGTTCTGCCTCAGGAAGTTCTCCCTAAGCATCTTCCCTATTTCAAGTATGACCCGCTCGCTGTCCGGCAGCGCGTCGGCTCCTACCAGCTGGACGATGTCCTTTAGCTCGGCCTCCCTCTGAAGCAGCGCCATGGCCTTGTTCCTGTTCGGAATGAACTCCTTGTTCACGTTTTCGGAGTACCACTTCTCGAGGGCGTTGAGGTAAAGCGAATAGCTTGACAGCCAGTTGATGGACGGGAAATGCTTGGAGTTCGCAAGCGAAGCGTCGAGCGCCCAGAAGGTCTTGATCACCCTGAGCGTTCCCTGCGACACCGGCTCGGATAGATCTCCTCCCGGCGGCCATATGGCGCCGACCACCGAGATGGACCCGACCGCGCCGTTAAGAGTCGTCACCCTTCCGGCCCTCTC
>CABMGC010000030.1 GCA_902385515.1 uncultured archaeon | reverse complement strand
GTACAAGAGGATGAGGGGCCTTGACGTCTTCTACCCGTTCGGGCTTGACAACAACGGGCTGCCGACCGAGCTGCTCATCGAAAAGAAGTTCAACACCACCGCGGAGCACCTGGGGAGGGACAAGTTCATAGCGCTTGTGCAGAAGGAGATCAAGCCGTACGTCGCGAACTACATAGAGATATTCAAGAGCCTCGGCGTCTCGGCGGACTGGAACCTGCTTTACGAAACTGTATCGCCGGACACGCAGAAGATATCGCAGAAGTCCTTCCTCGAGCTGTGCCGGATGAATCGGACGTACCGCAAGGAGGCGCCCGTGCTGTACTGCCCCCATTGCAAGACCACCGTCTCGCAGATGGAGCTCGAGGACAAGAGCGTCAAGTCTAAGATAGTCTATGTCCGGTTCTCAGAAGACGTCGAGATCGCCACCACGAGGGCGGAGTTCCTTCCCGCCTGCGTTGCCATATTCGTGAATCCGGCGGACGAAAAGCACAAGCACCTGATCGGCAAGAAGGTGAAAGTCCCGATTTTTGGCCAGGAGGTCGAAGTGCTGGGCGATGCGAAGGTCGATCCCGCCTTCGGGACCGGAGTTGTCATGTGCTGCACTTTCGGGGACCAGACGGACATGGAATGGTACAAGCAGTACAATCTGCCGCTGAGGATGATACTCGACGACAGCGGAAGGATGACCCATGAGTTCTTCAAGGGCGAAAAGGTAAAGGAGGCAAGGGAGAAGGTAATCTCGGCGCTGAAGGACGGGGGCTTCGTGATAAAGGAGGAGGACATCGAGCACAACGTCAACGTGCACGAGCGCTGCAAGACCGAGATAGAGCTCATAGTCAAGAAGCAGTGGTACATAAAGTACCTCGACCTAAAGGAGAAGTTCATCGAGCTTGGCAACCAGGTGAAGTGGCATCCCGAGTTCATGCACGTTCGGTACGACAACTGGGTGAACGGGCTGAAGTGGGACTGGAGCATATCCCGGCAGAGGTTCTTTGGCGTCCCGTTCCCAGTCTGGTACTGCAAGAACTGCGGCGAGCCAAAATTCGCAAGGGAGGAAGACCTGCCGGTAAATCCGATGTCGGATGCGCCAAAGGGAACCTGCGGAAAGTGCGGCCACGGGGATTTCGTGCCTGAGACCGACGTGCTCGACACGTGGGCCACGTCATCGCTGACACCCCTCATAAACGCGAGGTGGGGCCTTGACGGAAAATACCTTGGCACGATATTTCCTATGAGCCTAAGGGTGCAGGCGAACGAGATAATCTCTTTCTGGACATTCACTACGATAGTCAAGTCGTACTTCCACATGGATTCCATACCTTGGAGCGACATAATGATTTCCGGGCAGGGCCTCGATTCGAAAGGCAAACCCATGCACAAGTCGGCAGGCAACGTGGTAGCCCCTATGCCTTTCGTGGAGAAGTACGGCGCCGACGCCGTCAGGTACTGGGCTTCTTCGTCATCGCTGGGCGAGGACAGCTCATTCCAGGAGAAGGAGATCGTGACGGGAGCGAGCACCATAAACAAGATGTGGAACGTCGCTCGGTTCATAAGCATGGCGTGCGCGGACAAGACGGAGGCGCCGAGCGACAACCCGATCGACTACTGGATATCCTGCAAGCTTTCCACTGCCGTGCTGAAGGCAACGGAAAGCTTCGAAAGATTCGACTACTTCAAGGCCAGGGTCGCGGCAGAGGAGCTGTTCTGGTCGTTCTCCAATGACTACATAGAGTTCGTCAAGTACAGGGTGTACAACAAGGATCCGAGCGCGAACCGGACGATCAACGGCACCCTGCTTTCGATACTTAAGATGTTCGCGCCGTTCATGCCGTTCGCGACGGAGGAGATATACAAGAACGTCTTCGCAGGCAACGCGAATATTCCGGCGGAGGATGCTGGTGCGATGTCCATCCACGTGAGCGCGTGGCCGGTCGGAAACAAATTCGACGAGGAGAAGTTCAGGAAGTCCGACGACGCAATAAAGACGATACTGTTCATCAGGAAGTGGAAGCACGACAACGCGATGGCGCTGAACGCCGAGTTGAGCGAGGTCACAATAAGCGTGGATCTGGGTCCGGCGGAGAAGGACGTGATGGGCGCGATGAACATAAAGAAGATAACAAAAGGTGAAGGAGACCTTCAGGTCCCTGAGACGTCGCCAGAGATAAAGTTAAGCATAAAGAAATAGGTTCTTTACACTTTCTTATTTTTTATCAGAACTAACACCGGATCAGTTTTCTTGCTTATTCCAAGTGAGTTGGCTCTCCAGTCCTTGTAGACATAAGTCTTGAATCCGCAATTGCGTGCCATTCGCTTTATTCCATCAAGAGTCAACAGATTGGGATGAATTGTTCGTTTGAACGTCGCCGCGGCCTTTTTACCCTCTAAACGTGCGATTGTGAGATTTGAGTATCCGACAGTAACATCCGTCTCACGATTGTATATCTGTAAATACTTCATACGGCCCGAAGTCACTAGATATGTAGTAGTTTTGTCGTTTTTCCATGCTTCTCTAAGAAAGCAGAGATTGAATACCAGGACTCCTCTTTCAGTTAAGTGTACGGCCAGATTACTAAGGGATTTCTGGAAATTTTTCCTGAGTGCAGTTCCATGGTCAATGGCATGTACGCTGACTATTAGGTCAAACCTATCATCAAGCTTAAATTTCTGGATATCGCCATAAAGAAACTTCGCCATGTGCCCTCTTTTCTTCGCTGTCGAAAGACACTCCTTTTTTATGTCAATGCCAGTTACCGCATATTTCTTACTGAGCAATTCTGCCAGAGCCCCATTTCCGCATCCCACATCGAGCACTTTGTCTGCCCT
>CABMGC010000029.1 GCA_902385515.1 uncultured archaeon | reverse complement strand
CGGCAACGATGGTGAGCGTCATCCAGTACCTTCCGGACGTCTGGAACGTGGTGGACGAGGTCAGAAGGGTACTAAGGCCGGGCGCGGAGCTCTACGTCATCGGAGGAAGGAACGCCGGCCTGCGCGAGCTCATGGCGAACGACCTCCAGAACTCGAACGAGATCGAAGTAGGCTTCAGGTCAAAGGGCTACGACACTATCGTCGAACAGATACCTGCTTCGGACGCAAGCGTGGGCGAATTCAACCCGGTGTGCGTGGCAATGCCGACAGCGGACGGCGCGTCAAGGCTAAAAGACAAGCAAAGGAGGCTCGCTGGCGCGAAGAGGTTCGACCCCAAGAACTTCCTCGAAGACTACGCTGTCCGCGAGGCGTCAATCGAGGCGTCGAAGCTCGGCCAGCTGCAGAAGTATCCGATAACTAACTACTCCAGGGAGCTCCTTGAAAATATCGGGAGGTTCACCGAAGACTACTCAAGCAGGACCGGCAACCTCGCGATTTTCTATTCCGACATGACGCAGCCAGAGTTTGACATGGCGCTGCCTGGCAAATACGTCAGCCTGTCCCTGTCGGTCATTTCAAAGGACAGAGACGGATGCACGCGCGTGCAGAATGAAATGAAGGACTATGGCCTTCGCTTTTCGCACTGCTCTGGATACCTGCCAGGAACCGTGGAGGCGCTGGATGGCATCCTAAAGAAATCCCGGGATCCGGAAGAATCTGAGAAGTCCGAAAGGGCGCACCTCGTTGACTTTATGAGTTCGGTAAAGCTGAACGGGCCCGCCTTTGAGCTTGCGGCCAAAATAGAGCGGTCGCTCATCAGGGACTCGCATCTGGAGTACTTCTGGCAGGCCGGCGCCGCGCGGGCGCTAAAGCTGCACTATCTCGCGCACCAGCACAAGCAGAGAAGAGACGTCGACGAGCTGATAGGGAGGAAGCGGACGATAGAATCGAGGCCCGAACTGATATTCGGGCACGGCGCGCTAGAGCCCGAATCATATCTGCCGAATCTCATGGATTCGATAAGGCCGCGCGCGATAGTGCGATACAACGATTAGCGCGATGGCTGCAGAAGCCGAAATGGACTCGGCGGGATTTGAACCCGCAACCTCCTCGTTGCAAACGAGGCGCGCTACCGTTGCGCTACGAGCCCATGGAGTTTATTCTGTCGGTCTGGTTTATAACGGTTTTTGCCCGATACCGTCTTCATTGCGAAACGTAGCGTATGCCTTTAAATAGTTTTTCTATATAATGAGAATGCGATTTACTGAATTGAAGGTCGATAACATGCCTAAAACAACGGAGGATGAAGAAGACAACGAAGAAAATGACGAAGACGACGATATGGATGACGACTTCGACGAGGAAGGCGGCGAGGGCGACCTCGACGACGAATCTGACGAGTTCTGATTTCATTCCCGTCTAGTCCCGCTTTTGGGCTAGTACCTGTTTGCGCCTGCGGCGTTTCTGTGTGCCGCGGGTCCTATTACTTCTCCTCCAGCTGTACCACGTGGCCGTTGTATGCGGCGTAATGGTCTGCGATCATCCTGCTGACTCTCTTGTTGTTCTCGTGCACGCCGTATGCTATGACTGCGCCCACCGCCAGCGCGACCGGGCCCCCGCCGATCAGCGCGACCACGGCCCCCGCGCCGACCGTCGCGGCGGCAGCAGGTTTGGATTCCTCTCCTGCGGCCGAGGTAAGCACGTCATGAAGTTTCTCCCTCTGGCTTCTTTCGTACGGCACGTGCGAATAATCGCTTATGTAGGGGTTAACGTAGTTCTCGTTGATTGCGCGTACCGTCAGGCTGTCCGGCCTTGTCTTCGCATCGGAGTATATGTCGACCAGAAGCCTAGCGCTCGTGGTCTGCTGCCAGTTGGGGTTCCTCTCGGCTTCCTGCTCTATGCGGGCGAGCAGTTCGTGCCCTTTTATGATGTTATCGTTTCTCCTGGCGTAATCCTGCATCTTCCTGTACTCGCCTTCGTTGATTATCTCCCCCCTTCTCAGGGCCCGCTGGGTTTCGAACTGCTTATCCAGGTTCCTTTTGAAAGTGCCTTCCACGCCTCCCAGATCGCCCTTCTTGAGGGGCGTTTCCAGCGCGCCGAGCTCCGCCGCGCTCGTGGGCCCAGGTATGCCAAGCGCGTTCCTGAGCCTCTCCGCCCTTCTCAGAAGCAGGCGCCGATCCTGTTCGCTTAGGCCCGGATTCTTGAGCTGCTCCAGCACGGAGTTGTACTCCCCCCTGGTCCCGAAAGGCGTAATTACGCTGACTGCGGTCTTCACGTTCTGCATTTTGGTCGCGAATCCCGACTTCTGTTGCGCAACCTTTTTGGCGTGCTCCTCCAGGGATTTTGCGAGAGCGGCCCTCTGTTGCTCAGTGGCCTTTGCGGCCCTCCGCTTCATTATGTCGTTTGCCAGTCTTCCCGCGGGATTCAGCAAAGTCATCGCGCTCGTATCCGAGGTGTGCTTGGCCACATTTTCGTAGAACTGCGCGCGCTTGTCCGCCGCGGCCGCGTGCTGCTCGGCAGTTGCTCCGGGGAGGTACTGCGTATTTCCCGCCGCCCTTATAGACGCCGCGAGGTCCCGCGACTTCGCGGCCTGCGTCGCGGCCGTTTTGTTCACTGCCCTTCTTATCCCCCCTGCCTTTCGAAGAACCGTCGCCTCCGACGAAATCTTTCCTGGCTTGGGCGCTCCGAACGCTGAGGCGCCTCTTAGCGAGCCCTTGTTTCCGGAGCCGATGCCAGCTATGAAACTGATGCCGAATACGTTGAATATGTCGTATCCCCGCGTCATGCCCGCGGCCGCGCCTATGAGTATTATTATGATGAGCAGCGGCACGAGTGCGTTTATAGAACCGAACGTCAGGGCTATCGGCAGAAGCGCTTGCAGCATCCCAATCGATAATCTTGTGCATTGACGCGTATAAATAGCTATCTCGCGGCGAGGGCGCGGCCCTGGCCGCAGCGGGCGGCTTTTTCACGCAAATCTATATAAACGGCGGGAGGCATAAGCTGACTTAGGGATTTTCGTGGCGACCGTTATCAATTATAAGAGCGAGGGGAGGGGCCAGGCCCAATCTTCAGTAGAGAGCGTCAAGAAGGAGGTGAAGCCCGTGGTCGAGCTGATGATCGGGCTGAAAGACTCCCTGTCCAAGCTTGAGGATCTGTCCGAGAACAGCGGTTCGCAGTTCAAGCTGCTTAACGCAAATCAGAAAGATGTCATCCGAAGGCTGCGCGAGGAGATCGATGCGCTTCCGGCCGAGCTCAGGAACGCCGACGAGGCGGCCCAGAAGGCCAAGGAGGAGATCCTGGCAAAGAGCGTAAGCGACGAGGGCGTACTGCAGCAGGGCAAATTCATGGACCTGCTGCTGGCCACCGAAACGGAAAGCGTGAAGTCTGTGAACGAAGCGACCTCCCGCCACTCCGGTCCCTTGGAGAAGGTCGCCGAGCTCAAGGACGCGGTGGACAGCTACGTGGCCATGGCAGAGGGCAAGTCCTCAAAGAGCTTCGCCTCGCAGTCCGCGGCGCACGTAAAGGAGATATTCAAGGGAGCGATGCCGAAGTCCAACGTCGGCGGAAGCATAGACACTTACTTCGAGAACATATTCGCGATAGCCGAAGACGTCAGGATCACCGGGCTGGCGAAGAACGTCGAGTATGCTGCAGTGCTGGGTTCGGCCTGCGGCGCAACGCTCGATAAGGTCAACCACCCTGCGGAAGGCAGGAAGATGCTGGCGGTCTTTGACGGTGCGGATTTCTTGCTCAGGCAGAATCTCTCCGACCTTAAGTCTACCGATCCGGTAATAGCTTTGTCCGGGCTCCAGGGCATACTCGACGAGGCCAAGAATCCTAAGCCGGCAACCGCCACCTCGCCGCAGAAGGCAACCGCCCCGGTCACGGCAACGGACACCGCCCTTATGCAGGAGGCGGCAGCCGAAGTGACCCGCACGGTAATAGACCAGTTTGATGAAAACGGAAAAGATCTCTTGAAGTCGATAGGCGAGCTTAAGAGCGGAGACCCTGCCCTTAAGGAGAAGCTGGCTGTGCTGAACGCCGAGATGAAGCTGTACTTCGGCACCGGGCAGGTGCTCGTGGATTTCGACAAGGGCCAGCCGAACAAGGCCGCAATATACGGCATCCTGCAGGGCATCAACAAGGTCGCGGCTGACAAGGCGAAGGAACTGAACCTTAAGGTGGTTAAGGTAAAGACGGACGAGGACCACAAAAGGGAGGTCAAAAGGTATCTTGATGCTGCTATCGAGAAGGAAGAGGCTGCGATAAAGACGCAGATAGACACCGTTGTCAGGGCGATAGCGAGCCAGAGCAAGATCGAGGAGGACAAGCTGAGGGGAATGCTGGATAGGCATTTCGCGCACCTTGAACTGCTCAAGGCGGCCACCCGCAAAAAGAAGACGACTTTCCCTGAGATCAATCCTTTCGAGTTGGAGCTGACCGAGGCCGGAGCCGAAGAGAGCGCCGCCCCTTCGGAGATAAGGATCTAGTCTTCCAAGGGCCTTCGGCAGGATGGCGGGTCAGGGCTGTTTGCGCCCTGGCCTTCAGCCGCTGCCGTCCCTCTTTCCATTCGCTCTTTCTTTGCGCCTGCCTTTCATTGCGAACATCAGCAGCAGCGCTGCCACCGCGCCGACCGCCAGGGTCAGCACCCCGAGGCTGCCGTAGTCAAGCTCGAACAGCCCGATCTGGAAAGTCACCGACGTCTGGGTCGGCTGGAAATAGTAGTTCAGCTGGTTTGCCGTCACTGCCGGGCCCGCGGAGTTGACGAAGTCAGCTGACTGCGCCAGGGCCCTTTGCGTGACCTGTATGGGCTCCGGCGGGGGCCATCCATAATACTTTGCCAGTATGGAGTCCTGCCTGCTGCCGCAGGCCGTGATCAGGGCGTTGAAAGTCCCGTCGCCAGCAACCTTCGCAACGGAGAACAGTCCCAGCTGCGACGTGCACGTTCCCGTGCCGTTCGAAAACAGGGGCATGCAGTACATGGTGTTGCCCGTTCCGCTGCTGCCGCAGGTCTGCGGTATCGCATTCATTCCGTCGCTGCCGTACACGTTGCACTGGCCCCACGTCTTGGCCAGCAGGCTGTTCGGAGGCGGGTTGCACGAGCCCAGCGCGTTGAACGAGGGAGCGTAGGTGACAAGGTCGGAGTGCAGCTGCCTGCCAGTGTACACGGGGTCCGACTGCTGGCAGTCTAGGTTCTTGTTGCTGCTCTGCAGGTTGTACCCGCAGAATATGGCGTCCCTCGGGTTCGTGACCGAATTGAAGCTTACGAAGTCAAGGTTCGTGTTGTAGTAAAGATAGACCTCCTGGTTCGCGGACAGCGGCGTGAAGATCGTATCCAGGTTCGAATAGGTTCCTGCTCTGCCCTGCACGAAGAGCACGGTCTGGTTGGCGTTATTAGTGTCGACCTGCTGGGTCACGTTGAACGTTATGGTGACAGGGTTGGCCACGTCCACGTCCAGGGGAGTGTAGATGGTGTTGTTGAACCTGTCCATGGTGACTATGATGAACCTGTGGTAGCCGAGCACGTTGGAAGTCTGGCTTCCTTCGACGTACTGCGTGGTGTTCAGGTACATCTTAAGGGGGCTTGCGTACGCTATCTCCTTGTAGAGGTCAAAGAGGGGCACGTACTTGGTGAGCCTGGTGTCCAGATACGAGTAGGTTATCACGTTGCCGGCCCCTATGGCGACCGCCTTCCTGGCGCTGTCTATGAGGTCGGATCCGTACTTGACCGGGTTGAAAGGCACCACTCCGAGGAGCTTGTACAGTCCTCCGCTGCCCACCTGCGCGTACAGGCCGTCTGTGTAATGCTCCTGGACCGTCGCGTTGAGCACGTACTGCATGTTCTGCGAGCAGTCCCAGCCTGGCGCGCATGCGGTGTCGTTCGTGTACAGCCTGCCGAAGTGCCTGTTGTTCTGCAGCTCGTAGAGGACCTGCGGCGTTATGATTGCGTCGAAGTTGGACATGTTTGGCACGTAGAGGCCCTTGGTCACCAGGTTCTGCAAATACGTGTCGCCCCCCTCGACGGTCGCTGTGAGTATCTCGTCGAGCTGGCCGTTGATTATCGCGTAGTTGAATACAGTGTTTGTGACCGACGATGAGTCGGGGGTGAGCTTGCCGAAGGCTGGCGCGCCTATGTATGTCACGGGGCACGAGTCGCCTCCAGGATAATAGGTCGTCGTGGAGACGGGCCCGCCATCGTTGCCGATGCAGGTGTATGAGGGACAGCATTTGCCCCTACAGCCTGGGCCGGGGTCGTGCTCGGTGCAAACGCCGTCGTTGTACACGTAGACGTTGGTGTATGCGTTTGTTATGGTGTCCTGGTAAGTGTAAGGTATCAGCGCCTCGCCGCTCATGCTGCTAGTCAGGGTCTGCTGCGCGCCAGTTAATCCAGGAGTGCCCCCGCTCACGACCGTTGACAGGACGTACAGGTTCTGCTGCACCTTCCAGCTTCCCTCCTGCGCCACCACCGTGTAGGGAGTAGTGCTGGAGTACAGGTTGTTGCACAGGCCACCGCTCACAGGTATGTTGACCGTCGCGTATCCGGCGACAGTGTTGGCCGCAAGTATTGCGCCGCCAGGGTAAAGGACGTCAAGGGTGACCGAGTCCGAGGGATTGACGGCGTTGGCGGATATCAGGGTCGGCGTGCACATCTGCCCGCCCGAGGCACCTGCGCCTATCGTTACAACGAGGCTTCCGAGCAGGAGCCTCGGGGTCGGGTTGACCACCAAATCATAGCTCGTCTGCCTGCCGTTGGCTGCGTCGTTAGACACTATGTGGTGCGTGCCCGGGGCGAGGCACGTCGACGTGTCGCTAGTCACGCCGCATATGTTGTACGTCACGGTGCCCTTGCCGCTCGCAACAGTGGTCCCGTCGATTATTATTTCCATATCGTCCGAGTTGGAGATGCCCTTCGCAGTGACTGTGTCCGCCTGGCCCCAT
>CABMGC010000028.1 GCA_902385515.1 uncultured archaeon | reverse complement strand
TTCGATTTTTGAAGAATTCCGCAATTTTGCGATAGCGAAGATGCCCGCGCCTCGGATGAAATCGGGCGAAATAGGCCCGAGGCGGAGGAACCCCTTCCTGTGGCGAGGCCAGTTTCCGCCCGAGCTGGTCGAGGTGCTGCTTGATTCGTACGCGAGGCGCGGGGACGTCGTTCTCGATCCATTCGTCGGCAGCGGCACCACCCTTCTCGAGTCGGCGCGCAGGGGCCTGCCCTGTCTCGGTGCTGACATAAACCCCGCGGCGCTGGAGCTGGCGGGAACCTACCTCTTCTGCAACCTGGACGCGAGCGCCCGCATCGCGCGCGCAAAGGCCGCGTGGAGCTCGGTAGAGAAGGCCCTCGGCAAGGAAAACCTTTCAGATCCAGCCTACCTTGGCGAAGGCATTGACGGCAGGAGGCGTGCGCAGCTTCGAAAGCTGCTCAGGGAAACGCTGCACGACCCCCTTGCGCACGGCATGGTCGTAAATTCGCTACTGAGGCTTTCCCTTCTGTTAGGCCCAGACACGATCGGCAAGTTCGTCAAGGCCTTCGAGACGCACAGGCAGATAGTGATGGGGCTGCCCTACAGCAAAGGGGAATGCAGGATTCTGGATGCCGATGCGAGGTTCCTGCCTCTTCCAAACGGATGCGCCAGCCTGGTGCTTACCTCGCCCCCTTACCTCAACGTCTTCGAGTATTCCAGCAATTACGGAAGGTATGCGGGACTGCTCGGCTGGGACAAGGAGGCATTCGCAAGGCGCGAAATCGGGTCTGCTGGCAGAAACAAGCAGAACCACTTCGTGTCCGTGATTCAATACGTTCTCGACATGTACCTTGCGCTGCGCGAGATAAGGAGAACCCTGAAAAGCGACGGGCGCGCGATACTCGTCGTCGGACGCACTTCAGACGTCAACGGCATAGCGTTTGAGACGTCCGCGATCATTTACGCGCTCGCAACGGGAAATGGGGATTTCGCGATATCCCTCAGGCAGGAGAGAAAGTTCAAGACTCACGACGGCAAAGAAGTCGTGGAGGATGTGCTGCACCTGCTGCCCGGCGTCGATGCCGGCGAGGACGAAGATTTTGCCAGGTCAGTTGCCAAATTCGTGCTAAAAGAGGCGCTCGGCCGCGCGAAAGGGAAGGCAAAGGGGGAAATCGCTGAGGCGATAAGCCTGGCGCGAAAGGTTGCGCCTTCGCCCGCCTGAACCGTCCTGCTCTGCTCAGACCCCGTAGTACTTCTTCAGCAGAAGTCCGAACACGAAGCTGATGATTCCCACCCCTGCAGATATGATCGCCATTTCGGTGAACTTCGGCACGAATTTCTGGTTCTTCGCGGTGGTTATGTAGAAGGTGTAGCCTCCGATTATCACGAACGTCATCGCCACCATCGCGGCCAACGAGGCGTAGACGCTGCTTAGAAGAAGGTACGGAGCGACGAGCAGAAGCACTATCGCCATGTACGTTATGCCTGTGTAGACCGCGGATTTCTTCGGATCCCTGCCGTTGCCCTCCTTCTCCGACAGGTAGTGCGATGTCGCCATTGACAGGGCCGCCGCGACGCCGACTATCAGTCCGCTCAGCCCGATGAGCTGCGCGTTGCCGAGCGCGAACGTGAACCCTGCGAGGGTGCCGCTCAACTCCACCAGAGCGTCGTTGAGACCCAGCACTATGGAGCTGGCGTACTCGAGCGCCTCCTCTGAAAGGGCGCCCCTGAGCTGGTGCTCGTGCTCCTCGCCGTCGTTCATTATCTTTGCCACTGCAGGGTAGTCCTTCTCGAGCTTCGCGTAGGCGCGCTTCTCGTTCTTCTCCCGATTCTCCATGAGCTTGAGCCCGAAAGACAGGCCCAGCATGCGCGACACCGAAGTATACCAGAAGACGCCGAGCCGATCTAGCGCAGTGTCCTCGCCAGTTATGTGCTTCATTATGTGATAGTGCCTGAGCTCGTCCTTGGCTATCCTCTCCAGCACCGCCCTGTTCTTGGCGTCTTTCAGGTTCATGGCCAGGTCGTAGTAGACCATGTGCTCCATGAGCTCGCTCTTCTGCAGGTCGCAGAGCGCCCTCATGTGGATATCCTTGTCGTCTTTCATGCCATCAGCGTTGCAAAAGCAGTTTCTCTTTGAATTAGAGCTTTAGTGTCAGCAATTTTAAGCCTTCCTATCGGCGTCAGCCCGAGACCTGGGCCAAGCAAATGTATATTAGCCTTCCAATAGTGATACTGGTGGAAGAGGATCTGGCGATGCCTCTGGGCGCGTGGTGATTGTTTGGAAGGAGAGATTGTCTACTTGTTCGTCTATGACGCGGGGGCGAAGTTCACCGAGGAGCAGCTCAAGGGCCTTTTGAGCAAGCCGGAGGACTTTTCCAAGTACGAATACACCCAGCCAACGCCGGAGGAGATAGTTTCGATAAGCGTCCCCTTCGTGTTCAACCTCAAGGACGAGACATTCACCAACTCCAAGAAGGAGAATCTCAAATTCAAGGTCCAGTGCTCGATATTCACCACGGGCAGCTTCTCAATAAGGGTCAGGCACCATTTCGAGTCCGCGGACGCCGATTTCATAAAGTTCATGGCGTTCGACAACGCGGTGTACGAGTTTGCCGAAAAGACCTCCGCGAAGGCGCGATTGAAGGTGGAGGGGAGCCTTTCAAAGCTCGCTGCGATAAGGCCCAGCGACCAGAAGGAGCGATACAATTTCTACTACATAAAAGGGGACCAGGCCGAGTTCGTGAGGAAGTACCAGAGCCTTATAACCGGCCTGATGATCGACGAGCAGGACCCGGCGTCCCTGGAGGCGAACTATTCCACCGACGTACTCAAGAGGAAAATATCGTACAACGCAAACGACGTGATGTACGTGGGCTGGGAGGGTGCGGTGATGATAAGCCCCGAAAAGTCGTACGAGTACGAACTCCTGCTCGCCGAGATAGCGAACATGCAGCTGCTTGAGCTCCGAATTCATCACAACGCGATATCAAAGAAGATAGCCGACACCGACCTTTTGATGGCGCAGGCGTTCACCCCGAACAGGTTCTCCAAAGGCGTGGACTTCGGAAAGCTCAACATCTCGCTAGGGGAGCTCTACGGCAACACCAAGGACATAATAACCGCGGTCAACGACACAATATACGGGTTCGGCGAGTGGTACTTGGTGAAGCTCTACGGGCTTTTCAACGACGCCTTCCAGATAGACGAGTGGAGGGCCTATCTGGACAGCGATTTGGAGACGGTCGAGAAGAGGAGGGCATTCGTGTCCGAGCTCATCAGCGTAAGCAGGGCGCGATTCCTTGAGATAATAGTGATAGTGCTAATTCTCATAGAGATCCTGCTGTCCCTGGTGTCTTTCTTCAGAATCTAACGGCGGTCAGGAGAGCGCTTCGCCAAAGGCCGCCGAAGGCATCGCCCCGTCCGGCGGGTACGACCTTGTCCTGATCCAGTTTACGACCTCAAGGTCTCCCTTGACCGAGGTGGTGTAGAGATAGAGGCCCAGGAATCCCTGCTTGGGCTCGCCAGCGGCGGACAGCTGCTTCCCGCTGTCCGAAGCCGATACGGAGAACGTGTCCATCGCAATGCTCTCTATCGCCCGCAACGGATAGGCCGCGTTGAAGTTCGATGAGGACAGCCTTTTCGTCCCGTTGTAGATCTGGTAATAGCCCCCGCCGAAGTTGCTCTCCCTCGACATGTAGTTGCTGCCCGCAGGCTCCCCTGTGCCGTGGAAGCTTTTCGACGTGTTGGAGCCCAGGACAAGGCCTTCCTGGAAATTGAAGGAGTTGCCCGCATTCAGGGCGGTCACGTACGCGTCGTAGACAACCGAGCCCACTGTTCCGTAGCTCGTCATGACGTAGTAGTAGCTCTCCCCGTCTGTGCTGGTTATGCGCAGGCCGTTGTTCTGCGCAATCGACAGGCCGGCGACCTTCGAGAAATGCTCGTTCAAGTTCGTGCCCGAAAAGTTGCTGTACGTTTCGAAGACGCTCGCCCCGTTGTCGTACTGCCCGTAAGATGCGCTGAGCTGCGGGGCCTCGCCGGTCGGGCCGGATTGCGACATGACGCTTTCGTTCATGAAGTTCATGTAGATCTTCGTGCTGCTGCTTGCGAGCACCCCTTTCGGGAGGCTGACCCAGACGATCGTGTTTGAAGAGGAGTTGCTCGCGCCGCTCTCAACCCACGCCTGCAGGACGTTTCCAGTCGCGGCTGGGCCGGTCGTGAACTCAACGTTCGTCCAGTTGGCGTCGATGTACTTCTGGTACGCGACGCTCCTTATATCAAGCCTCTGCTGGAAAGGCCTTTCGGTGGAATGGGCCTGGGAGTTGGTAAGCGTTACCGTAACATAGTGCATCTTCGGCGGAGGCGGGGTGGTGTTGACCTGCAAAATAGTCGTGCTGGCCTGCTGCCCTCCAGCCACCGATCTGAGGTTGACCGTGCCGAGAAGCGAGTTCACTGTGCTGCCGTTCTGGTCGTGGCGCGCCAGCCATAGCGTGCCCGAGAACGGCGTGTCGATTGCATTCGACGATATCTGGCAGTTGAACATCAGCGAGTACATCGTGCCCGACTGCAGCGTTATGTTTCCTTGCGTGAACGAGCTCGGCGCCGAAGACGTGGCCGAACAGCCAAGGCCAACGACCGCTATTGCGCTCCCAATTTCTCCTGCCTGTACGGTCAGCAGGCCGCTGGTGCTTATGCTCGGATTGCCGCAGACGTACGGGCTCGCGGCTATGCACGTCGGCACCTGCCTCGAGAACACCACAAAGAGAAGCACCGCGACAAGAGCTATCACTACGACACCGAGTATCCACAGATAGTGCTTGGGATATCCCTCGTCCCTGTTCCAGTCTGATTTTTTGGATTCCTTTGCCTGTTGCGCTGGCGCGTATTCGTTGCGCGATTCTGCCTGTCCTGTTGCCGCCTTTCCTTCTGCAGGCCCCGTGCTTTTCTGCGGGCCCGCCGTGTTGTCGGCGCTGGAAGCGAAATTGCTGTATTCGGATTCCTGGACGGAGGTTCGCTTTGCATCCTCACTTTGCGCGGATGACGTTTCCTCGGTCCTTTCTGTGCTTTGCGCGTTCAAGGAGTCGCTGCTGTCCGTTTTCTGAGAAGTGGAAGCGGAGGATGCGGATTCGTCAGTGCTTTCGTAATGCCCGGTATCCTCTTCAGGTTGGGGCTCGGCCGCAGGCTGCGCCCTGACGGACCTTCCTCCTGCGTAAATCTGGTAGCTCGATACGCCTTCTTCGTAGGACGTATTCTTGGCGGCGTCAGTGCTTTCGGCGGGAGGCTGCTGCGAACCTTCACCTTCATCCCCTGCCTCGTTATCGTCATCTGCTTCTTCTTCTTCGCTGTCGGAATTCGGCGAGGACGCCTCCTCCGACTGTGCGGCTTGGTCGTCCGCCTTTTGCGTCTCGTCATCCTGCGCGGCCGCGCTCTTTGGCGCATCGTCAACAATGCCTTGTTTGCCTTTTGCCTTTCTTGCGGACGGCTTGCCTGCGCTCGGTCTTTGTCTTCCCGTGTCCGCATCTTTGTCGCTGGCCCTGGGCATATGTTTTCACTTTTCCGTTTTAGCGCTTCATGGTTATTGCGCGTGCCACTAATAAAAGCGTTCGCCACCAACACTTATTTAAGGCGCGCGTTCGGATTATCCCTGTCTTGGGACATGATCCGCATGGAACTATGGTTTGTGACTTCGAGCGATGACAAGCTGAAAGAGGTAAACGAATTCTTGCACACGAGCCTTAAGCGATACGATCTGAAGATCAAGGAAATACAGGCGCTCGGCGTAGGCGACGTCGCGGAGGACAAGGCGCTGAAGGCCTACTCGATCCTCAAGAAGCCAGTGCTGGTTGAGGACACGGGGCTATACGTGCGCGGGCTGAGCGATTTTCCCGGGTCGCTCGTAAAGTGGTTCACCTCCGCGGTGGGAAACGAAGGCGTGTGCAAGCTGATGGAAGGGATGAAGGACCGCCACGCGCGCGCGGAGACCTGCTTTTGCCTATGCGACGGCAGCGACATAAGGACATTCTGCGGCGAGATCGAAGGACGGATAACAGAGGCGCCGAAGGGGAAGGGTGGATTCGGCTGGGACTCGATCTTCGTGCCCGAGGGCCATGACCTGACTTTCGCCGAAATGACGATCGTCCAGAAGGGAAAGCTGTCGATGCGCTCCAAGGCGCTTGCAAAACTAAGCGCGTACCTTAAAACCAAGGCGTGATGTGACCGCTTGCGCTATCCTGGAAGCCCTGGCGGCGGCGTTATCTGCACCACGCTCAGGCCCGCAGGGTCGCAAGTGTCGATGTACTCGACCGCGATTTCGTAGATGCCTGCCGGGAAGCTTATGGTCCTTGTGTAGTAGTTTGGAGACTGCGAGCACCACGAGTAGCCTGGATTGTTCGGACTTCCGCACGGGCTTTGCGATCCTGGCCAGGCGGGGTACACGTTGCTCCATGATCCGCTTCCTTGCCTGTAGAATATCTGGGTTCCGTCGTCCGTTATGATATTGAATGTGTAACTTCCTGACATAAACGCGTGGGTTATCGCGGTATAGCCGTAGGATCTGTACGGCGCCCCGTATCCGCACCTGTTGTTGGGATCCGGGCTGTTGATCGACCCTGCGAGGTCATCGCTTAGAGGCTTTATGGGAAACAGGGCCGTCTCTATGCTGTAGTAGTCGTCGAAGTAGTGGTATAGCGTGCCGTAGCTCCAGCCTTCGGCGTTGTTCACTATAAGAGAACTCCAAATCCCGCTGCCCACGACTTTCGTGTTCGTGGGCCTTTCGGGGTTTGTCTTGATGTTTCCATAGGGAGCAGGGCGGTGTTCAAGTCATTCTGGGTCCATTCGGTCACGCTCCACTGCAGGCTCGGGTAGGTGACCTTGACTATGCCCTTCGCGTACGCCTGCACGTATACCTGGCCTCCTGGAGTCAGGGTGTAGTAGACCCACAGCATGACTGGTATCGCAGAGCCTATCTTGGCCTGGCCAGATATCGGGCACTGGAAGGTAAGGTCAAGAGAACTCTGCGACCTGACGGGTATCTGGGTTGTTTCTGTGCTGTTTATTTCGTTTCCAGGGTTGTTGGTGACGTTGCAAATGAGTCCCGTTATCGTTATCATCTGCGGGCCAGCATACTTGAAATTCACGGTCAGGGCGCCTCCTGAGCTCATGATCGGATTGCCGCATATGAACGCGGGCGTCCCGAGGCATCCGAACGGAACGTAGTATGTCGATCCGCCGAATATGTTGAGGCTGAACAGTACGTACGCGGCCACGGCTATCGCGAGTATCGCCCAGCCGTATGATACGAGAATCTCCATGGCGGACTGTTCCCTGATAGTCCTTAGCAATTCGCGCATAGGCACAACTTCGACTATATGTTGCGAACGACATGATTTAAACCTTAATGCGCTACGCCCCGCGACGGTGCCCAGGAAACTGTGAACTGCCGAGGCGCGATTCATCCAATTCCTGCACTGCGCCGCACGCTTTAATAACGTGCAGATTGTTGGAATACTGGATGGGATTTAATGAAGCTACAGAAGTTGACTGCCGAAGAGGAGGAAGTGATCGTCCACAAGGGGACGGAGAGGCCGTTCTCTGGCGAGTACGATCGCAATTTCAAGCCCGGGATGTATGTGTGCAAGAGGTGCGGCGCGCCGCTGTACCGGTCGGAAGACAAGTTCGACGCGAGATGCGGCTGGCCGAGCTTTGACGAGGAGATAAAAGGCGCGGTGAAGAGGTTCCCGGACCCTGACGGGACGCGGACCGAGATACGGTGTGCGAGATGCGGGGCTCACCTGGGTCACGTGTTCGAGGGTGAGGAAATGACTCCGAAAAACGTGAGGCACTGCGTGAACTCCATATCCCTCCGGTTCATACCCAAGGGTGAGAAGATTGAGCAGTGAGGTCATCGTATTCGGCGGCGGCTGCTTCTGGTGCACTGAGGCGGTCTTCAAGCTGATAAGGGGCGTCATAAAGACCGAGCCTGGCTACGCCGGAGGCCATGTCAGGAATCCGACTTACGAGCAGGTGTGCACCGGAACGACGGGCCACGCCGAGGTCCTGAAGGTGGAGTACGACCCCGACAGGATACCTCTCGACAGGCTCCTCGAGGTGTTCTTCAGCATGCACGACCCCACGACGAAGGACCGGCAGGGGCCCGACGTCGGCAGCCAGTACCGGTCGATGCTGCTCTATGTTGCGCCTGCGCAGAAAAAGATCATAGACGCCTCGATAATCAAGGCCCAGGCCGATTTCAAAAGGCCGATCGTGACCGAAGTTGGAAAGCTTGACGCGTTCTATCCCGCCGAGGAGTACCACAAGGACTACTACCAGAAGAACCCGCTGCAGCCGTACTGCCTCGTTTCGATTGGGCCGAAGATTGCGAAGGCGAAGAAGAAATTCGCAAGCCTTATGAAGTGAGCTTTCGTTATGATAGCATGCGATACGACCTTGTGTGCATGAACTGCGGTTCGGTGTACGACAGCTCCTACGATGCGCAGGTGTGCGGCACGTGCGGAGGGATCCTCGAGGTGGCATACTCCGGCAGGATGCCGAAAGTAAAAGGCACGGGTAAATTCTGGGACTATGAGAGGCTTCTGCCTGACTGCGCATATAGGCACTACGAGCTCGGCTCGACGAGGCTGATAAGGAGCCACAAGCATTCCAACGTCTTCCTCAAGCTCGAGATCGACAATCCGACGCGCTCGTTCAAGGACCGGGGCTCTGTTGTGGAGGTGGGCAAGGCGGTGGAGGCAGGCAAGGCCGAGATCGCGCTGGCCTCGACGGGCAACATGGCCTATTCCGTCGCCTACTACGCGAAGCTGGCCGGCCTGCGCGTCAGGGTGTTCATGGGCAAGGGTGCAAACAAGGACAAGGTCAGGGACATAAGGGGCGAGCACGACGCGGTCATGGACTTTGTCAACGGCGATTTCACCAAGGCCCAGGCGCTGGCGACAAGGTACGCCAAGAAGACCGGAGCGTTCCTGGCCGGCGACTACTGCTACAGGAAGGAGGGCCAGAAGACCGTGGCCTATGAGGTTATGGACCAGCTCCCGGAAACTACGCACATCGTCGTGCCGGTGGGCAACGCGACTCTCATAAGCGGCGTGTTCAAGGGTTTAAGGGAGATGAAGGCCGCCGGGAGCATCAAGCACATGCCGAAAATAATCGGCGTACAGGCGACAGGCAGCGCCCCTCTGATCAAGGCGTTCAAGCTAAACAAGAGCGTCGAGTACGTTCTTCCGAGGACCGCGGCGGACGCCATAGCGGTGGGCTTCCCGACCTTCGGGGACCAGGCCATTTTGGCGCTCAAGGAAACAGGGGGAAGCACGGTCGCCGTGAGCGACGCCGAGATGGCCTCCGAGCAAAGGGCGTTCTTCAACGAGTACGGGATGGTCGCCGAGCTTGCAGGAGTGGCGAGCCTTGCCGCCCTAAAGAAGCTGAAATTCGCAAGCAGGGACAAGGCGGTGTGCGTGATAAGCGGAGGTAACGTCTGAGCGCGCCGCCGGAAAAGTTTTTATTGGTTAGAAGCTATGTCTACACAAAGGGAGCCGATGGAAAGCAGGTACGATCACAAGCAGGTCGAGGGCAAGATCCGCGATTTCTGGGCCGCTAGCGAGATATTCAAGTTCAGGGGCACGAACAGGGACAACGTGTTCTCCATAGACACGCCGCCACCCACGATATCTGGCGAGATCCACCTGGGTCATGTGATGTCGTACTCGC
>CABMGC010000027.1 GCA_902385515.1 uncultured archaeon | reverse complement strand
GGTCGCGTTCCTGCACCTGCAGGTTGCGCCTGACCTTCAGAAGGCACTCGTCAAGCTGTGCGGCGTCTTCCGCTGTCCTTTCCGACTCCGGGCGCATGGCCCGGTTTATCTTCTTCCTGAACGCCCGCTCCACACCCCTAAAACCCATATAGCTTTCCGACATCGTCCAGCACTCGTCGGCCAGCCTGTCTGCAGGGATCCCCTCTTTGCGCAATTGCTGCGGATCCTTGTCGCTGACCAGGACCATGTGCAGCTCGTCCTTCCATTCCTCCCTGTACCTTTCCCACAGCAGCAGTTCCAGCTTTATGGACGCCTTGCCCTTCCCAAGGATGAACGCGTGAGGGTCTATGGCCCAGGGCTTGCCGGGCTGCAGCACGAGGAAATCGACCTTGTGGCTCCAATAGTTAGTGCCGGGGAAGTTAACGTGATAGTAGCAGGCAAGATCCGTGCCCAGAAGCACGTTCTTTATGGCGCGCTCCTCGGCCGTCTTGACAGCCGTGGATGCCGTAAGCCTTTTTTGTTCAAGGATCGACCTGAGCTCCGCCAGGTTTGGATCTGGCGCCTGCTATGGTTTATTGATGGCCTTCAGCACTGCCCCACGATATTACTCTCTGTCTGCTTATTTATATATTTTACTTGTGAAATTATCACTAAACTGATACAATGCCGAGAGAGACAAAACGCGCGAAAAAGGGGAGCGGAAACACCCTTACTTATGTTTCTATGGGAATTAGCGTGCTGGCGCTGATAATGGCCGTTGTCGCCATTGCAATGCCTCACACCAAGGTCGTGACCATCTACCAGAATGCCACGGTGCCCACCACGACCGTCCAGGCGCTTGCCGGATACGACATCACAAGCAACCTGCCTGCGCCGGCGCTCACCCTTAGCGATGCGCCAATAATAACGACCGCGGGGACCCCCGGCAACAACCTGCAGGACATAAACGCCCAGCTGAACGCCAGCGAGCTCTACGTCATAAACAAGGCGCCTGACGCCTACTTCGAACTTGCCGGCGAGATGCTGCTCAACGGCACCCTCAACAACTCGGTAGGGATAAAGACGTCAAGCGTGCCCCTGTTCAAGGTCAACGGAAAGCCTTCGGTCATATACCTGGGATCCACGACGTGCATATACTGCGCCGAGAACAAGTGGTCAATGGCCCTGGCTCTGTCGAGATTCGGCAACTTTACTTACCTTTTCCACGGATACAGCGCTCTTAAGGACGGAGACGCCCCGACGCTGTACTGGACCCCCGTGCGCTACAACACGCTGTCGACCGCGTTCGGCAGCTTCTATACGAGCAACTACATAAACTTCATAGCCATAGAGGATTCGGCCCCGATAACCGGGGGCTTCAGGCTGGAAGACCTTGGCACGCTTCTTGGCAGGGCGAACGAGACTAACAGCCTAGCGTACGTTGACGCGCTCAAGTACATAGGGGAGATAAACACCTTCGGAGGCACCCCGTACACGATCTGGGGCACGTACGTTGCCCCTGGCGCCGACGCCATAGCATTCGGCAACAGCTCGAAGCAGATAACCCTCATGAACATGACCCACGCCGACATGATCAGGATGCTGCAGGAAGGAAAGAGCCAGATGGCGCTGACCGAATACGCTGGAGCAGACTACTATGCCGCGATGATCTGCAAGTCCACGAACAGCGCCGCGGCGATATGCGGCCTGCCTGCCATAAAGAAGATCGAAGCGACGCTTAGCTGAAGGTAGTGAGAAATTTGAGACAGGTGAAAAAGCAAAGCAAGATCGGCGTACTCAGGACAGTGTTCACCTCTCCCTCCTACCTTGCGGTGGCCGCCGCCTCTGCGGTGTTCTACTACTTCCTGTTCTTCTACATGATCGAGTACAGCAACAGGGGGCTGTTCCTGCTGACCGTCCCGATATACCTGATGTACGCTCTTATCGCCACGGGCGCGGTGCTGCTTACGGTCAGCGCCTATGCCATTACCCGGTCCATCCGCATGGCGCCAGTCGGCGCTTCGGGAAGCGTCCTTAGCGTGTTCACTTCGTCCTTCGGCTGCATGGTAGCTGGATGCGGATGCTACGCGCCGGTGCTCTCCTCCATCCTCTACATCATAGGCTTCGGCTCGTTCCAGGTGAGCGGCGCGATAGCCCTGATGGGAAACTACCAGGTCGAGTTCATAGCCCTGCTGATAATAATAAACTTGGCGTTCATCTACTACCAGACGTCAAGGATAACTCGGATAGGGAGGCTTTCCAGACGCTGATAGGGCATTCGCATGCCGAATCGCAGGACAAGCAGCAAGGTCAGGGGCCGCCGCAAGGCCCGCGGGACAATGCGGTCCAGGCCGCAGGCCAGAAGAAGAGCCAAGGCGTCTTCCGCTAACAGGAAGGAGTTCCTCATATCCAAAATGCTCAGCTCGCCGCACGACGGGGCAAGAAGACTCGAGCTTCACGACGTGATATACAACCTCTCTGGCCGCCTCCGCGCGCTTGCCTACAGGTCCGGATTTGACCTGGGCGCCAGCCTGTACGGGCACTCGGGCACGAACATAGGCGCGCTTGAGAGAGCCCTGGAGAACGCAGGCTTCGGAAAGATAACCTATCAGCCGTTCGAATCGCACAGCATAATCACGGCGTACAGGACGAGGCGCGGCGCCGCGGACCTCGGATCTGGCATGCACCACTTCGAGGCAGGCATCATCGCCGGCTACATGTCGGCCCACGCCAAGAGGGCCATATACGTGAAGGAGTCGAAGTGCGTCTATGACGGGGACAGGTTCTGCCAGTTCATCGCGTCGCCAAAGGAGGAGCTTTCCGGCGGTGCCGGAAACGAGGCTGTGGATTTCGAGGACCTGGTGAAGGGCGTGCGCGCAGGTTTCTCCGCTGGAGGCGCAGGCGGCGCGAGCGGACAGTACAACCTGCTGGCCACGCTGCCAATCCTCGAGGAGCCGATATTCACCGAGGCCGAGAAGCTCACGTACGAGCTGGGCACAAGACTTGCGGAAAACAGCGACAGGGAGGCGTTTCGGGACAATGCCGAGAAGCTGGGGCGCTACCTCGGCATCGAGAAGGTCGCCGTCAGGAAGAAGGGCAAGGCCACCGAAGTGCTGCTGACCTTCGGCCACGGCAGCTCTGTAAGGAATTTCGTAAGCCTGAACTCCGCAGTCATGGAAGGTTTCGCCAAAGGCGTCCTTAATAAAAACGTTTACGTTCAAAGAAGGTTAAACGGCCAGCACGGCTATTCCGTAATTATCCGCCTGCTGCCAAGATCTAATGCGAGAAGAAAGAAGGCATGACCATGGACCTGAATTTTCTGGACCCGATATTGAAATTCATACCTAGCATACGCAAGCCAGGAGCGCCGCTCTCCATGAAGGAGAAGCTGAAGTGGACCGGGCTGATAATGCTCGTGTACTTCATGATGTTCAGCACCCCCGCGCTGGGAGTCAGCATATCGGCGATAAACCAGCCGATCATGCAACTGATAAGCATCATATTCGCGGCAAGGATAGGCAGCCTCATAACAGTGGGAATCACCCCCATAGTGCTCTCGAGCATACTCCTCCAGCTGATAGTCGGCACAGGCCTGTTCACAATCGACATGAACAATCCCGAGCAGAAGAGCAGGTTCCAGGGCCTGCAAAAACTGCTGGCCATCGTAATCGCCATCGCCGAGTCGTACATATTCGTATCCACCGGCTACGTGCAGATGGCTGGCGCGGCCTACTTCGTCCCCGTGTTCCTGCAGCTCGCGCTGTGCGCGGTGTTCATCATCTTCCTCGACGAGGCGATGACCAAGTACGGAATCACCTCGGGCATCAACCTCTTCATAGCAGGAGGGGTTGCGTACTCCATTGTCGCGGGCACGGCGACCATACTCTTTGCCGAGGCCGCCGCATCTATAGCCGCGGGAGGGGCCACGGCAATACCTAACGCCATACTTGCCTTCGGACCGCTGTTCTTCGCAATCATCGTGTTCCTGATGAGCATCTACGCCTACGACATAAAGATAGAGCTGCCGCTCGTGTTCAGCCAGCTAAGGGGCGTTGGCGGAAGGCTGCCCATACCCTTCCTGTACGTCAGCGTGCTGCCAGTCATACTCGCCACGTCCCTCGAGTCGAGCCTAAGCGTATGGCTCCGGGTGATCGCGGGGGTCACAGGGCCGCTCGCCGGCCTTGCCAAGTTCTTCGCCTTCTACCAAGGCACGGGCAGCTCCATGAACCTAGTGGGAGGGCTCGTGTACCTGATATCCCCAAGCTTCCCAATGCCTTACTCCGCGACCTACGGAGGGGTCGGAGGCTACGTCGCGTACTTCACATATCTCGCATCGCATACCAGCAACCTGTACCTGCCTTGGGGCGGAATGGTGCTCGTGCCGGAGGCCGTCCACATACTTATCTACACGCTGGTCCTGGTCGTTTTGGCGGTCGTGTTCGGAAAGTTCTGGATCGAGATGACCGGCCAGAGCCCAAAGAAGGTGGCAGAGCAGCTTGGAGACGTCGGCTGGCAGATACCCGGGTTCAGGAGGGACCCGAGGATCGTCGAGAACGTCCTCAACAAGTACATACCGACCATAACCGTCCTGGGAAGCATATTCGTGGCCCTGCTGGCCGCGCTGGCGACGCTTAGCGGAGCGGTGGGGACTGGAATGGGGATACTGCTTACCGTAGGCATAATGTACACGGTGTACCAGCAGCTGGAGCAGGAGCACGCGCTTGAGGCATATCCCGCGCTGAACAAGCTCCTGTCGTGACAGTGCAGATAGGCAGAAAACTTCTTAAGAGTTGGCGGCCGAAGACATTCATGGAACTTGAAAGACTGGATGATCTGAAGGCAGCTGTAAGCGGCGACAATCCAGACTGGGAATTTGTCGATTCGGCAATCCCCCAGATAAGCAAGGACGCAGGCTACTTCACGTGGGCATTCAACAGGGGAATTAGGGACCCTGACGAAAACGTGCGCGACCTTGCTGTCAGCATCATAGAGAAATCCGAGATTCCAGAGGACGTCTTCGCCAAGATTAGGTTCGCATTGAACGCAATCATGACGGATAAAGATGCTGGCGAGTTCGTACGAATAAGGGCTGCTTTTGCTCTTGCAAACCACGGACCTGGCATCTACAAGAACGACGTGAAGGAGAAGCTTGACGAGGTACGGACGAATAGGAAGTACATGGAAACTGAGCCGGACCTGGTCAGAAGCGCCAACGCTTACTGTCAAACACTCTCTCCTAAGCGCGTCACAGCGAGGTAATAGCGCAAAGGCGGTCACCTTTTCATTAGTAATGAACAATATTGTTCGCCGGCAGCGAATAGACAACAATATTAACGTGATAATATTACTATATAATCGTGATAATATTATTAATTCATTCGAAACTCGGCGGATGAAGACTCTTTATGGCAGCCGGTGGAAAGATTATAATATTACTATGATAATATTACTATATAATCGTGATAATATTGAGTGAGAGAAGAGCAGGGCAAGGCTTTTTCGACCGGAGCAAAGAGCTCAGGCTGCTCAAGGAACGCTACAGAAACTCGTGCGATGGCTCAGGCTCGCTAATTGTGCTCTACGGCAGGAGGCGGGTAGGCAAGACTGAGCTCATAAGGCAGTTCCTGCTAGGAGTAGAGTCGCGGAAGCTTTACTTCTACGTGGACTTGGCAGAAAGGCGTGTGATACTGGACTCACTGCAGAGGAGCGTGCTTGACCAGTTGAAAGAGACCGTTGTCTTCGCTAGCTTCGAGGACTTCTTCGTGTTTGCAAGGGATATTGCAAAGAAAGGGCCCCTCGTAATTGTAATGGATGAATTCCAGAGGTTCCTTGACGTAGCGCCGGAAGCCATAACCCTGCTGCAGAAATACTGGGATAATGACCTCAAGAACGAGAGGATAATGATCATCATAGTCGGGTCGTCCATAGGGATGATCCAGAAGATCACTGAAAGCCGCGCAGGCGCACTATATGGGAGGGCGGACAAGGTTCGAATCGAGCCTTTCTCGTATGGGGATTTCAGATACATGTTCTCCAACTTGGACGAAACCGAGAAAGTCGTGCGATATGCGGTGTTCGGCGGTACTCCCTATTACCTGGAGAAGACCCTGCCGTACAAAGAGACTATGGACGCCGTGGACGCTCTTGTCATCAAGAAGGACGGCGCGCTCTCCGAGGAGCCGAAGAACCTGCTCGAGTACGAGAACTTCAGAACCCATGCAAGATACAATTCCATCCTTCAGTCGATTTCCTCAGGCAAGGAGATATTGAAGGAGATATCCGACTTC
>CABMGC010000026.1 GCA_902385515.1 uncultured archaeon | reverse complement strand
TCATGATTACACCTTGTCCTCCTTGGGCGCTTGCGCCTTGGGAGCCGGAGCCTCAACCGCGGCCGCGGCCTTCGGCGCCTCATTCGGAGTTGCGTGCGCGGTTGCAGTCGCCGTTGCGGCCTGCTGCTGCTTCGGCTTTGCCTTCGTCTTCACGACCTCGGCCGCCTTCAACTTGAGCTTGTTTACGACCTTGAGCCCCTTCGACTCTGCCATCTTCTGCAGCTCGGCCTTCTTCCTTACCGAAAGGTCGTGCGAGAGCACCACCGAGTACTTCTTCGACTGCGTGAACAGGGCCTCAAGCTCTTTTTGGTTGTGCACCAGCTGCGTCTTCAGGCCGTCCTTCCTTACGAACCTGACCGCCTCGGGGTTCTTGTACCCTACCTTCGGCGTCTGACCGTAGCCGGAGAGGTCGATCCTGAGCTTGCTGTCGATTCCCCTCTGCTTTCTCCATCTCGGCTTTACGCCCTTGCGGTTCTTGGCCCCGTAGTTCGGAACCCGAAACACAGCGTGAGTCTTCTTGGTAACCATGTTAAAACCTCAGTCCTCGTGGACGTGGTATATCCCGTCCTGGAATACCCTTCCGTCCTTGTTCCTCTGCGATGACAGCCTGTGCAGGTTCGCGGCGGTCTGGCCGACGTCGTACTCGTCAACGCCAGCTATGTGGACGTCCTGGCCCTTGACCGTCACCTTCGTGTCCCCGACTATCTTGGCGACGCGCGGGAACTTCTCTCCGAAAATGTTCTTTATGTGGACCTCCTTCGCCTTTATGTCAACCGAGATCGGGAAGTGCGCAAAAAGAATCTTCATGTCCCGCTCGACGCCCTGCTCCACGCCTACTGACGCGGACTTGAGCTCCGCGACGAGCGACCTCGCTGCGAGGTCGGCCTTCTTCGCCAGCTTCCCGTTCGGCGTGGGCTCGAAGACGATCTTGCTTCCCTCGACCTTGGCCTCGATGAGCATCCTGTTCACTATCTTGGAAGTCGATCCGAGCTTGCCGCTGAGGGTTATCACGGTTCCGTCTTCCGAGATCTTTGCTTTTATGTCCTTTGGCAGTTCTAGATCGTACATAACATCACTAATACCTAATACACGTACGCCAGGAGCCTTCCTCCTATGTGCTTCTCCTTGGCTTCCTTGTTCGTCATTATTCCCTGGGAGGTCGAGACTATGAGCATGCCGAAGTCCTTGCTCGGTATGTACCTGACCTCGTAGCGCTGGTAGTCGTCGAACGTGACCGCGTGCCTCGGCTTTACGACGCCTATGTCGTTTATCTTGTTTGACAGCGTGACCTTCAGGACCTTGAACTTGCCCTCGGCGAGCTCCTGCATCTCCATTATGTATCCGCTCTTCTTGAGCGCCTCGAGCACGCTCTTCACCAGCTTCGTCGCGGCGACCGTGCACTCCGCCCTTCCGGTGTTCTCGTAGACCTTTATCTTGTTAAGCGAATCGGCAAGCAAATCTGACATATCATCAACCCAATTTTTCAAAACCTATGTTCTCCGCGACCTCCCTGAAGCAGCGCCTGCAGACGTAGAGGTCGTAAGACCTTATCAGCGCTCTGGATGATCCGCAGATCTTGCACTTTCTTATTCCTCTTCCCTTGTACTTCTCAGTTATGTTGACCTTCATGAAAATCACGCCTCGCTCTCTACGACCTTGACCTTGAAGTTCTTCTCAAGGTATGACGCCAGCTCGTCCTTCGTCACCGTCTTGTGTTCCTTTCCGGTCTTGCTGGTCTTTATCTTCCTGTGCTCCACCCTGAAGCCCTTCCTTGCGAAGAAGGCGTTCACGTTGAGCCCGAGCATCCCTATCTTGGGGTCGTACTTGATTCCGCTGAAGTATATGTATTCCTTGATTCCGAAGTTGACTGAGTTGTTCGCGAGGCCCTTCCTGTTGATCTTGCCCTCCGCGGCCTCGATCGCCCTGGCCAAGAAGTCATGAGCCTCCTCTCCCCTGAGCGTGGCGACCACTCCGATTATCTGGCCTTTCTTTATGCCGAACGCGGGGAACCTCTTCCTCGACTCGGTGTGCGCAGCCGTGCGGCCGGTTAGCTTCTTTATCAGGGCCTTGGCCGCCTCCTGCTTGTCCTCGCTGGACCCTAGGCCCATGTTGATGACGACCTTGTCCAGGTAAATATCTTGCATTGGATTTGCCATAATCAAGCACCGACTACGATGACATTGTCCACCAGGGTCTCGAAGGTGTTCTCGCCGTTTTCGACCTTCACGATTGAGGACCTGACCGCGCTTCCCTTGCTGATCTCCTTGATAGTCCCGGTCTCTGACGCGTGCGTTCCGCCTATTACGAAGCACTTAGCGCCCTTCTCGAACTTGAGCGTCTTCTTTATCGCGTTCTTCGCTATGACGACGGAGTCGTTCACGCTTACGTCCTTGCCTGCAGCGAGGACCGAGCCGTCGAGCAGCCTGATCATGAGCTTGTTGCCCTTGACCGCGTACTTGCCGACGACCTTCTGCGTCCTCTCTGAAATCGTCTTGTCAGACTTGTCTATCTTGATGACGCCCTTCTTGCCGATCGATACCTTGTACGACTCGCCGGTGGGCTTAAGGGTTATTACGTCTCCGAACCCTATCGGGTACTTCTCGTCCGTGACCGTCTTTCCGTTGACCTCTATCTGCTTGGCGACGACTATCCTCTTCGCCTCCTTCTCGTTCGCGGCCAAATTGAGCTTGTCCCTCAGCGCGACAACTAGCGCGACGCAGTTGCCCAGGTAGTGTCTTCCTGGCGTAGGCTTGGCTAGGTAAGGCGCAGTCTTCCTCCCGACGTTGGGGTAGGAGCTCAGGGCGAGCCTCTTCATGTGTCTGCTGTTTCCTTTGTTTGCCATGATTACACCTTCTTTGCCTTGGCCGCCTCTATCTTCGCGGTCCTCAGCTTGTCACTCAGGTCCAGGTCCGTGACGTAGACGCTTGATGTCTTGATCGGAATCGGGAGTTCCTTCCCCTTTGCGTTCTTCCTTGATATGCCGTCTATTATGACTATTGTCCTCTTGAGGTCAACCGTGGTCACCTTTCCGGTCTTGCCCTTGTGGCTCCCGCTCATGACCTTTACGGTGTCGCCCTTGCGGACGGCGATGTTCCTCTTCGAAATGCCCAGCTTTGCGGCGAGCTCCTTTGCTATCCTCGCGTGGACGAACTTCTGCCTTACGTGCATCGGCGCGGTGAACCTGAAGATCCTCTGCTTCCTTGGCTTGCTGCTACTTATCATTCTCGCACCTTACTACACTACCCTTGAGGCTATTCCGGCGACCTTTACGAACCTCTCGACGACCTCCCTGGCCATCGCGCCCTTGACCTCGGTCCCGATCGGAAGGTTGTCCTCGCCTATCATTATTCCTGCGTTGTCCTCGAACCTCAGCCTCATTCCGCTGTGCCTCCTTACGGGGGACTTGGTCCTGATTATGACCACGCGGACAGGCTTCTTCAGGTAGGTCGGGGTGCCCTTTATGACGCTGGCGATGACTATGTCACCGAGGCCGGCCGCGGCGAGCCTGCCGTGCCTGTGGCCCTTTCCGAGCTTGTTGATTATCTTGAACATCGCGGCGCCGCTGTTGTCCGCGCACGTCAGCGTGGATGACGGAATCAGCGTCTTTGTTATCTTTGTCGAAACTCCCTTCATCTTACCACCTTGGGCTTAACTACCTTGGTCACCGCGAAGGACTTCGTCTTGCTGAGCCTCCTCGTCTCGGCGATGTCGACCATGTCCCCGGTCTTGGCGTCTATGCAGTCAGGGTTGTATGCCGCGATCCTCGACCTCTTTCTAAGGTATCGCTCGTACTTGGGATTGTATATGGTGTAGTCCACCTGTATGATCGCGGTCTTCTTGGCCTTGTCGCTTACGACCAGGCCGGACAGATGCGCTCCTCTCGTCTTCAAGCTTCCGTGTATCGGACATTTAGGATCTTTGCACTCCATGCAAACTCACAACTTTCTTCTCTTATAAAACTTCATCGACTTCTCTATCCGTTCATGGGGCCTGAAGTTGATCTCCTTGCCTTCGACGACAAAAGACCTCCCTTTTCTGTTTCCCAGATAGAATTTGAACGTCGAAGAAGCCTTTACGAGCCTCTTGACGCCGCTTCCTGTCTCTATCAGAAGGGTGTTTTTCGTTTCGTCTATGATTGTGCCGTCTAGACCTTCTTGTTTTGGGTCAGAACTCTTCACTACTTTGGCCCTGAGCCCTATGAGCTCGTTGAGCACTATGTTTTTGTTGCTATAATCGGCACTGTCCATGCTGTATTAATGTATTGAAAACTTTATATCTATAGATATTTAAAGCTTTATCGCCCTCAACCCGTAATTGAAGGCACACATCGGTACATGTGTACGACGGGGCGCGGGACTACCCGGGCGCAGCTCTACTTTATCACTACCTTGTCCGAAATCTCAACGATGCGGTCAACGCTGTAGCGCACGGGATTGCCGAAGCTCGTGTTTATTATCAGGCCTCCCTTCTTTATGTCGACCCCCCCGACCT
>CABMGC010000025.1 GCA_902385515.1 uncultured archaeon | reverse complement strand
AGATTTACAGTCCTTCTCATACTCTATTTTGGCCATACCTAATACCCTGTCCTACAATTCGGGAATGTACTCTATCGACACTCTGGTCAAGATCAGGATCAAGCAGAAGGGAAAGGACGGCAAGGTCTTCGGAGTCGACGTCTACAAGGGTGTGATTGGGGACATGAGCAGGCTCGGAGTGATCGAGCCGGTAAAGATAAAGCAGCAGGCGATATCCAGCGCGACCGAGGCAAGCGTCCAGATTCTAAGGATCGACGACATGATCAGCTCGAAGGGCAGGGGCCCAGCGGGCGGCGCCGGCGGAATGGGAGGCATGCCTGGAGGCATGGGCGGAATGGGAGGAGACTGAGGTCTTCTCTCTTCCATTTTATTTTTTCTTTCTTTTTACATAGTTCTTTAATATTTTTCCTTCAAATCTATTCTGTGCTTTTAATGGCCAAGATATTTCTAGTGTTAGGTACGCCTGGGGCCGGCAAGTCCACCGTGCTCAAGGGGGTGAAGGCGGCTGACGTCCTCAGCATAGGCACGGAGATGCTTAACGCCTACGCCGAGCAGCTCGGGGTCACCGACAGGGACGCGCTCAAGAAGGTCGTGGTGGCCGATTATGCCAACACCGCCGCCATAAGGAACTCCGTGCTGAAGAGCATAAGCGGCAGGAGCGGGGTCGTGGTGCTGGACACACATGCGAGCGTCAAGGCAGGCAACGGCTACATACCAGGGCTCTCGCCCGAGGACCTTGTCGTGCTCAAGAAAGGAACCAAAGCCATAATTTATATAGATGCGGAGACAAATGAGATAATAAGAAGGAGAAAGGAGGACAAGTCGAGAGCAAGGGAGGACGACACCGCGGAGGTGCTGGACCAGCACAGGGAGATAAACATCGCCCTGACTACCACCTACTCGCTATATCTCGAGGCCCCCATATACATACTCAAGAACGGGGACGGGAACCTGGAAAGCACAAGGAAGGAGGTTGCCAGGATAATCGACCTGTTCAGCAAATGAAGGATTGACATGCTAGGAATTGCAATAACCCTCGTCGCGGTCGCTTACGTGCTCACGTCGGCGTTCCTGCAGCGCAAACTGGTGAACCCAAGGCGCGTGTACGAGGTCCAGGAAACGATAAAGAAGAAGACCAATGAGCTCAACGAGATGAGCAAGAGCAAGGCAAGCCCCGAGGCAATGCTCGCCAAACAGAAGGAGGTGACGGCCCTGCTGTCTTCGAGCATGAAGTCCCAGATGAAGCCGATGTTCGTAGTGTTCCCGATCTTCTTGGTGCTCTACTACCTGGTGCTTCCGGCGGCGTTCCCCGCGACCCTTAAAGTCACGGTCCCCATCCTGTCCATGCAGCTGGACTACAAGAGCTATTTCATAATGATCGCTTTCGTGCTGGGCTTCGCCATCTCGATGGCTCTGATGGTGTACGACAGGTCAAAGGCCAAGAAGGCCGCTCCGGCGGTTCCGGCGGCGGGAGCAAACGCAAAGGCGTGATTCGATCATCGGAGATACGCAAAGAAAAACCCAATTGAAAGCAAAGCGCGAGGACTTGGAGAAGAAGCTGAGGCGCATAAGGGAAAGGCGCGCACAGTTTGCAAAGAAGCACCACGCCCTCAACAGGATCGCAATCTGGATGCACGTCGAGAACGGCAGGGTAAACTCCGGGTACAACAACTATCTGGCCCCGTATCTCAACATGCTCTACTTCCTCTCGGTGGTGGAGCTCATCGTGGCGAAGCTGTTTCCCAACCTGGTGCTTCACACGCTGACGCTCGCGGTTTTTTCCTACATCATATTCGTGTGGCTCAGTTATTCGCTCGGAAAGAGGCATGAGGAAATGGAGGCGCTGCAAAGCGGCAAGGTCGGCGACTCCCTCACTTCCTGAACTTTATCATCCTGTCCGCCGCAGCCTTCTCGTCCGAACACAGGAGCGCTATGTTGCTGCTCTTGTGATAGTCGACAAGCAGGTACCCCGACTCGCGGGCGATCTCCTTTGCAAAATCGACGATCTCCTCCTTTCTCGGCATTTGGTCGAACTCAAGGCCCCGCTTTGGGTTCCTTGATCCGCCAACAAAGACGAATCCCTTGACCTCGACATAGTGGGGCCTACCCTTTCTTATGAGTTCGGCATATCCCTTCGGATCGGTGAGATTTAGGCCCCTTACGAGCGTGAGCCTAAAAGTCCTTCGCGTGCCAAGAGTGGAGAAGACCCCGAGAAATTTTAGGAAGTTCTCCCACGTCGCGCTCCTGCTCTTCGGCCGCACGGTCTTCCCGTAGACTTTTTTATTCGGCGCCTGCACCGAAACGTAGAGCTGCGTGGGCATATTTGACATGCGCCTGAGGGCTCCGGTCATCGTCCCATTGGTTACGAGAAAAGTGCTCATCCCCCTTTCGTGAAACTCCCCGATAAGGTCCCCGATCCTCGGGTAGAACAACGGCTCCCCGGTGAGGCTGAGCGCGACGTGTGCCGGATCGTTGGACTCGCGAAGCCTCTTCGCATCAGTCCTTTCGTTCCCCTTATAGCCGCTTACTATCCTCTTGTGCTCGCAGATGAGGCCGTCCGCGATCAACTTGGGCGAATCCCATCCGTCCGGCGCGTTCAGCTCATTCCAGCGGTATCCCTCCTCCTCAGGTATCGTGCGCCAGCAGAACACGCAGGCCAGGTTGCACCCGAGCGCGGGAGTCGACTGCACGCACCTCCAGCTCCGAAGGCCGTAGAACTGGTGCTT
>CABMGC010000024.1 GCA_902385515.1 uncultured archaeon | reverse complement strand
CTCTGCGGTGATGGTAGCGTCGTCTATCGCGTTAGTTCCGTCCACTACCTGTGCGGGGTCCTGGCCGTACGCGATGAATATCGCGGCCAGCATGTTGGCGACGTGACCGTTGTGGCCGAGCGATCCCGCGTAGCCCGAACCGACGTAGTTCTTCGCGTAGTTTATCTCGACTATCGCCTCGGGGTCCGCCTTAAGCTTCTCCTTCACGACTGACCTTGGCACGACGACCTCGGCTATGACCGACACGCCCCTGCCCCGTATCGTGTTTATTGCGGACGGTTTCTTGTCCGCGCACAGGTTGCCGCTCTCGCTGACTATCCTGCATTCGACGCCCTTCGACCTGAGCCTTGCGACCACCACCTCAGTGGCCCTGTTAGATGCGATCGTCACCATGTTCATCCCCATGGCCGCCTTTGTAGACACGCGATAAACAAGGAAGAGCTTCCTTCCGGTTGTGTAGCAGTCTACTCCGAGAAATTCCCCGTGCTTGGTAGACTTCGCGAAAGTCTCCTTTATCAGCGCAAGACCCTCTGTGCCGTTCACGAACTCCATTACTTTCTTAGTGTCGAGCACTCCGTGCGTGTCTATCAGCACGCTGCGGGTCATCTTGTCATCCATGATCGCGGCAGTGGCGCCGCCGCTGGCGTTTATCGCGGAAGCACCTCTCGTTACGCCTGCGACGAGCCTGCCTTCGGTCGTCGCGAGGTACACGAGGCTCTTGTCCTTGCCCTCGGGGTTACAGTCCCTTACCGAAATTTCGACGAAACTGAGCGGGACCTGGGTGACGCCTATCATGTTCTCTATGTTCCTTGCGCTCGCGTCTTCGTAATCCATGCTCGTCTCCGCCACGGCCTTCAGGGCGGCGCCGTACTTCTTCTCCAAGTATGCACGCCTGACCGAAGCCGCCTCAGACTCCGAGCCGAGGATCTTTCCAAGCTCGTGTGCCTTGACCCTGCCTTCCAGAAGCCCGGTTAAGATATCGTCCATTTTTCCAGTCGTATGATCACCACTTATTGAAGCGCACCATACCAGTATCTGCCGAAGTCATATTTAATCCTGCGGGAACTGTGTAATCCTGCGGGAACTGTGCCCGGACGTATTTAAACCCGGTGCCATTTAAATATCCAAGAATTCTTGCGAAACGTAAGCGATATTTTAAATATGTGGATATTGTGGTTCCTATTGGGATGGATATGGCAGAACGAAAAGATAGGAGAATCGAGAGAGAAAGGAGAGAAAACGCTGCTAGGGACAGGGCAAGCGACGCTGTCGACAGGGATGAGGTAAGGGCCGCGTTGAAAGCAGCGGGAGCAAGGGAGGTCGACGATGAGGCCGTGGAAGCGGTCCGAGCGTTGGTCGTTGAGAAGCTCGCCCGCATAGCTGCCAGGTCTGTGGAGGCCTCGGAAGACATAGACGACTCGTCCACGCTAAGCGCTGCCGCGGTCGCGGTCGCGACCGAAAGGGACTCCGATACGCGAAGGGCCACAGAGTCAAGGTAATGCGGCAAGGTTTGTTTTCTTTTCTTTTTCTTCGTTTTTGTTCCCGCAGCTGCGCGCCTGAAAACCTAAACATCCCTTTGCGTTATTTAAATGTTGCAAAACAACTATGAGCAAAGAGGAATATGATGGCAGCTGAATCAAAAGACAAAAACGGGACGAATTACATTTTAATCGGGCTGGCGCTGATCATAGCGCTGGCGTCAGTCACGTACGTTGGCGTGGCGGTCATGCGCGCGGACGCCCACCACCTGCGCACAATATCAGTATCTTCTACTGGCGTGGCCATGGCAAGCCCCGCGGCCGCGATGGTGCAGATAACGGTCAACGCCACGGGAACAACGGTCGCGCTTGCGAACGCCAACCTGAGCTCGATAATCGGCCAGCTCAACACGACGCTGCTCCCTTACATAAACAGGAACCTGTCCAACGTCGAGACGACGTACTACACGATATATCCAGCCACCACGTGCGTATACCCTGCGAACGCAACGCCTCTCAGCTCGATCAGCCCGTACTACTGCGTGCTCGAGAAGCTGCCTTACTACGTGGCCACCGAAAGCATAACGATAACAGTGCCCAACATTGACAACTCGTCGGCAGCGCTGTCCGCCATATCCGCCGTGCCCAGCCTGACGCTGAACGGCGTACAGGCGCAGCTAAGCGTGACCCAGGAGCGGGCGCTCGGACAGCTGGCGCTGTCCAACGCGATGGCCAACGCGACCACGCAGGCCCAGCTTCTTGCGGGGAGCGGCGTTGAGCTGAAGGTTGAAAACATAACGGTCACGAACAGCCAGCTCATTTACCCTGGCGTGTACTCGTCGGCCGGCACCGTGAAGGATGCGGCCAGGGTCATCTATGGCGGCCAGGCATCCGTGCAGAAGAGCGTGTCGGTCGTCTTCAGCATAAGCTGAAGCAGATTTGATAGGTAGATGGCTTGCCAGAATCCACCAGCGGGACGGGCGGGAGTTCCGGCAGCTATCTGCTCTTCATGGATAGCAGGTTCAGCAAGATGGGAAGGGCCGAAGCGAAGTCTTTTTTTCCGGACGGAGAGTTCGAGAATCACGGCACGCGCGGCGGCGTCAGCCTGTTCTCGGTGTCGACCGGCGTTCCGCAAGGCGACATAGACGCGGCGCTGGAAAAGGACAAGCCGTCGTTCATAGACTTCGCCATGAGGCTCGATGCAGCGCTGTACGACACACCAAGGGAATCCGAGAAGGTGTACGAGGAAATACGCAAAGTCCTTGACGCGCACAGGGATAGGGCTTTCAGGATAGAGGTGAAAAGCGTCGAATCGAAAAAGAACGAGAATGCGAAGTCCACCGAGGTGCGCATGGGCCAGGCATTTGAGAAACAGGGTTTCGTCGCAGACCTTAAGTCCCCGGGGATCGTGGTGTACGTCGTTTTCTTCGGGGACGACGCGTTCATAGGCCACGCCGAGACCCGCGCAGGCAAAGGCTATGCGCTGGACACTCTCAGAAAGGAAAACTCCGAGACGGTAAACGTCCTCAACAGGGCGGAATTCAAGATGAAAGAGGCCGTCGAGTTCTTCAGCGTGGACCTTCACGCAGGAATGAGGTGCCTGGACATAGGAGCCGCGCCGGGCGGCTGGACGCACTTCCTGTCTCAGCGGGGAGTGAAAGTGCTGGCAAGGGACACCGCCCTGCTGAACTACGCCGACCTTGCGAAGGACAAAAAAATACTCGTGCTTGCCAACGACGACGAGATCGCCCAGATAGTGCAGATCGTGAAGGCGCAGGGGCTCGAAGGCAGGGTGGACGTTAAACCCTTGAGGGACGCCGACGCCGCGGCGTTCGAGAAGTTCGACATCGTGCACGTCAAGGCTGACCTGCAAAAAGACGGGCTCGCAGACGCGCTGCGGCGCTTCGGCAGCTTCGAGATGCTCGTAATAGACATAAACCTGCAGCCTTCCGACAGCGTGCTCGTAGCCAACGCCCTGAGGAGCCTGCTAAGATCCAGATCCGCCCTCATAATGACAGTAAAGCTCGTAAGCCCCCAGGTAAGAAAACACGTGTCCGAGACCGAGGAGGGCCTGTCGGAAAACTACGAGTCTATAAAAATAAAGAAGCTCCCTCACAACAGGAGGGAGCTCACGGCATACGCGCTTTCCCGCGAGGATTAGCCGATGTACAGCCCTTCTATCCTTATCTGATAACTTCCGTCAGGCAGCTTGTTTATGAAGTTGACCAGCCCGCTGTGCCTCCACTGAAGCATGCAGCGCCTTGGCTGGAACCAGTACCTCATGCCTATCTTAAGCTCGCTCTTCGAGGTCCGAACTATTCCCTCGTAGGCCTCGGCAGTGTAGTAGCCCATGTCCTTGTAGCCCTTTGACCTGGGCTGGAGCGGACCAGTGACGCACCAGACCATGACTCCGGTCTTGTAGTCGACGTCCATGACTATTCCACAGTGGGTTATCGGGCATCCGCATGACATTCCAAGAGGCCTGCCTATGAGTATGTCGCCCTTCTTTATGTCAAGTTCCTTTGTAAGCGCGGGGTTGTGGGGAAGTATCGTCTCCCTAGGCCCAACCTCCCCTGGGAACAGGTCCAGGACGAAGTCGTAGTCCCTGCCGAGGGTGTCCTTGAACGTCGCCGCTCCTCCAAGCTCGCTCTCGTTCACGAAGGCAGACCTGTAGCCCGCCTCGCCCTTCGCTATCGGCTTGACCGCTATGAGGGGAGTGCCTTTCTCATGGAGTTCCTTCTCATGGAACTGCTTACTTTCCTCCGAACCGCAGCCCGAGCAGTTGCCGCTGCATCCGGACGGAGCCGCGTCGGCCTTAAGGAAGGCCTCCTTCGCGCTGGGGCTCAGGTTTATGCACTTGTTTATCAGATTGTGGTCGGCCGCAGCCGCCTTCGCGAGCTCCTCGCAGCTCCTGTAACCGCAAGCGCCGCAGTTGAACTTCGGCAGCATTTCCATTATCTTGTTCGTTTCCATTTCAACGTTCATCGTAATTCACCAATATCGGCGCAAACCAGCTGTGCGTATATTTTAGTGTTGCTACATTAAAATATAAAAGGTTTTCCTTGAGATCGCACTGGGCGCGCCATACCAGTTCATTGCTTCTTTCAGGATATAAACGTTCCGACTTCAGAAAATTTAATATATATCGGAAGCCCATTGATAGCATATCGGAACGCAGGGCTTGCGCTGCGCGCGGTTCGGTGTCTTTTGGTCATACGATGTCGACAAATTTTCAAAAGTGCGTTGAGGACTTCACGTGCGAGAAGTGCGGGACCGCCGTGAAGGGCAACGGATACACGGACCACTGCCCAAACTGCCTCACGGGCAAGCACGTCGACAACAAGCCCGGAGACCGGGCGGCGGACTGCGGAGCGCTCATGACCCCGACGCACACCGAGTACGCGAGCGACTTCACGATACACTACAAGTGCACGGGCTGCGGAAAGAAGAGCCACGTCAAGGCGGCGCCCAACGACAACGAGGAAAAGCTCTTCTCGCTGTTAAGCGTCAAGAAGTGACGCACTTCGGCGATTCTCTAAGTGATGCAAGCCTGTTTTATTCTTTTGCACGATTAAGATACGGTACGCCCCTGGAAAGAAACGGCGTCGAATTGGCGATACGAATGGAAGAACTGTTGATACTTAAGATCGGGGGCTCTGTCATAACTGACAAGTTCAGCGAAATGCCTAGCGTTAACGACAAAAATCTCGACAGCGTATCTGGCGAGATAGCCTTGGCGTACAAGAAGCACATGCCCCTAATCATCGTTCACGGCGCAGGATCATACGGGCATGTCATAGTCAAACGGACGGGCATCGACAGGGGCATAGAAACAGACGACCAGCTGGCAGAATTCGCGGAGACGCAGAGGCTCCAGAACGAGCTCAATTGCATAGTCACCAAGCGCTTCATAGAGAAAGGAATTCCTGCAATGCCCTGCCAGCCATCCGCTTCTGCAGTCATGGCGTCCGGAAAACTGCTGCACATGGATACCTCTGCGATAGAGGGCCTGATAAGAATAGGCATGGTCCCAGTTCTATACGGAGTCCCCGCATACGACGAGACCCAGAAATGCTCCATACTGTCGGGCGATGAGATAGCGCCTTATCTTGCCACCAACCTGAAGGCGGGAAAGATCATACACGCGACAAACGTGGACGGCGTCTTCACCTCCGATCCAAACATAGATCCGGACGCGAGACTGATACCTGAGATAAACTCGGAAAACATAAAGGAGGTCAAGAACTGGCTCGCAGGCTCGACCGCGACGGACGTCACCGGAGGAATGTTCAGGAAAGTCTCGGAATTGCTAGATATCGGCATAGAGTCCCAGATAGTGAACGCGCTGACGCCCGGAAACGTCTCCAAGGCCATTCTTGGGAAAGAGGTCACGTGCACGATTATCAGGGCCATGTCGAAGCCGAAGTAATGAATGCGCGGACCGCACGTCACACGTACCTTCTTGCTATTTCTTCAAGTTCTGACTTCGTCAATTCACCAGGAGTCATTCCAGACCCTATCAGGCTCACGTCGGTGACTTCAACCGGCCCGCGGCCCGGTGCGGAATCGAAGACGTCCGTGCAACCAGACCTGGCAAGCAAGTCCCTGATCTCGTTTCTGCGGCCGCGAGTAGTTATGATGTGGGGATTAGGACCTGCGTCGAATGTATACGCTGCGACGTTCTCCCCCGTTTCCCTGTTGATCCTCTCGACCTCGGACATTACTGACAGCGCCCTGTCGTTCAGGTAGTTTATGGAAGGCCACGAGTCAAGCATCGAAGCGTGCATGCTGTTGCTGTCGCGCATTATGATTTCTGCCATCGCATTGAAGTCCTTGGCCTTTATCACAGGCAATATCCTTCTCAGGGACTCCTCGGCTATCGCCGGCCTGGATGCAAAAAACTGGCTTGTGCGCGGGGTTCTCAAATGACCTTCGTCAGAGGATACCTTTTTCTTCTCGCCCGAGACTATGCCTATGACGTCCACAAGTTCGGGCCAGAAGTTCTCGTCGGCGATCTGCTCAGCATAGGAGTCTGACCCGTCTTTTGCATCGCCTCTGTGCCACTCGACTATGCCGCCGAATACGCTCCTGCTTGCGCTTCCGCTGCCAAACCTTGCCGCAATGGAAAGCTCCCGGTCCGACAGCTTAAGACCAAGCGCATTGGATGCTGCGCATGCCAAAGTGGCGCTCCCTGACGCGCTGGAAGCAAGCCCCGCGGACTTCGGGAAAGAGTCCTGGGAAACCATGAATATTTTTTTGCTCGTGCCCGCCAAACTCCTGAGCATTTCCACCACCCCTCCTTTTGGGATCTCCTTCTTTCCGTCGATGTAGAAAACGTCATCCCGGATCTTATCAGTAAACATAACGCTCGTTATCGTGATTATCGGGCTTCCTTTTCCTCCCAGAGTAAGGCTCAGCGAGGAATTGAAAGGAAGGTTCAATTTACCATCTCGTTTGCCCCAATACTTGATGAAGGCGATGTTTGGCCTTCCCACCGCAGTGAATATCTCGTCTTCCAAAAACTCACCGTTTACTTACTGCCCGACGCCCCGGTCATGCTCGGATGCACGATGAATGCATCAAAACCGTTCTTTATGAACGTGAGTGCGAGCCGCTCAGCTTCGTCTTTTTTGGCTAGAACAACAGCAATTCCTCCGCCGCCTCCGCCGCTCAGCTTTGCTCCGAGCGCGCCGCTAGCCTTTGACAGAGATACGACCCTGTCAAGCCGGTCGTTCGATACGCCAAGCCCCCTGAGCAGTTCATGGTTCCTGAACATGTAGCTGCCGACTATGTTCAGGTCCCCTTTCTCTAGCGCGGCCCGGCCCTTGATTGCGCAATCGTTTATCTCTTCAAACACTCGATCGGCGAATTGGGGATTGGTCTCGCGCAGCCTTGCAACCCTGCCCACAGTCTCCGCCGTGCTCAGCTTGGGTCCGGTGTTAACTATGATTAGGCCTGGACTTGAAGCTATTCGCTCCCGCCTTGCGCCGCTACCTGAGCTGAACGTTACGTATCCGCCGTAAAAAGCCGTCGAGACGTCTATGCTCCCTGCGCCAGCGTTCGCATGCGCCACACGCTCTCCGTCCCTAGCCAGGTCTATCAACTGGGAGTCACTAAGCTGATGACCGTTGGCTAACAGGCAAGCAAATGCAGTGAAACACGATGCGCTGCTGGACATTCCCGACCTGACGGGAATCTCCGAACTGACGACTACCCGCTTGCCAAGCGCGCTAATGCCATGCTCGCACATGAGTCTGGAAGCGATTGTGACAAAAGGGATGAAATCGGTGGGAATGCCTGCTGATTTCGAGTACGCGCTCAGCGCGGACTCCTTGTACTTCGCGTACATTCCGCACAATTCGTCCTCCTTCAGCTCGAAGGCCGCGCCATCAAGGTCGCGCAGGACAAGCCGTAGCGAATTTTTGCCCGCAATTTCTGAAGAGCACGTCGCGTACCTGCTTACCGCAAGCGCCATTGACTGCCTTCCGTACACGACTGCGTGCTCTCCAAATAGCTTTATTACACCAGGTGCCTTGGTTTCCATAGCTGTCGAGTGGGTCGAGCGAGCATTTATTCGTATTCCTATGCTTCGCGCATAGACGAACTTAAGCGAACAAAATTGCCGCCAAGTGCCAGGATTTTGAGCCGCTCGCGGAAGCGGTTTGTCGAGAGAAACTCATCACGATTTAACGCCAATCGACGAAGTGCCAAACAACACTTAAATATGATCAAAAACAAATGATGATACAGGGAATACAATGACCGGACAAAAATTTAAAACTGCCCAGGCAACAGTGCAGCAGGAATCTGCAACAAAGCTGCCTTTGATTCTTGTTTAT